>MWEJ01000007.1 GCA_002071025.1 Verrucomicrobia bacterium ADurb.Bin070
CAGCGTCGTACCGTAGACCTGCGCGTTGGGGAAGGCTTTTTTGACCGTCTCGATCATGCCCTTGAACCCGTCGATCTTGGCCTTGATATCTTTGCCGCCCGCTTCGGGCCCCTTCACGCCGAGGCAGAGCTGGAAATCTTCCTCATTGCCCACGAGGATATCCGCCACACTGGCGATTTCGGTGAAGATTGCGGAGAGATCCTGTTCGCGTCCTTTCCAGAATGACGCGCGGTAATTGAGGTCAAACGAGATCTTGGTGCCATACTTCTTGGCGGCGCGCGCCAGCTCAAGGCAGAACGCGCTGGTCTCGGGCGAAAGGGCGCCGATCAGGCCAGACAAATGCACGATCTGCACGCCCTCCTGGCCGAAGATGCGGTCCAGGTCGAAATCCTTGACATTGAGTGTGCGCCCCACTTCGCCGGCGCGGTCATTCCAGACGCGCGGGCCACGCGAGCCCAATCCGCTGTCGGCGATATTAATCTGGTGGCGGAAGCCCCAGGGGCCGCCCTGGTCGACTTCAACGCCTTCGTAATCCATGTGACGGCCGCGCAGATTGTCCTTGATAAGCTGGGCGATCGGACTGCCCTTGACAAAGGTGGTCAGCACTTTGACCGGCATACCCAGATAGGCCGCCACGCTGGCAACGTTGGTTTCGGCGCTGGTCGCCTGCATCATGAAGGCCCCACCGAGGTGCACCGGCTGTCCATTGACGGGGGTGATGCGGATCCCCATGCTTGTCGGGACGAGCAGCGCATACTTGCAATTTTCTCTCAAATCAAGCGTCATGACACTCTCCATACTTCAACGTGTTCCATCAAAAAAAAACGCACATCGATCCACCACCATGCGCTCACGCATAGCGGGTCTCGTTTATAACAACCCCCCTCCGCAAAGTCAAGGCGCCCCGGGACGGGTCGGGTGACGGGGACGGCACCGGACGCGGCCTGCGACACGCGGCCTGCGCAGGCTTGCCAGTCGCACGGTGCACCGGCTACCATGCTGATGTCATGCTTATCTATTTGACACTGCCGCTGATCGTGGCTGCGGCCGCGCTGATCGCCGGGGCCACGCCCGCCACGTGGCTGGCGGCGGCGTTGGGCGCCGCGGCGGCTGCCTGGCGCGCCCGCCTGGCCGGCTCGGCCGGAACGCGCATGATCGTCACGCTGGACCCGCTGGCCCCGGACAGCCGACTGGTGCTGGCGGCCCTGCGCGAGGCGCTACGCCAGCTCGCCCGCACGCGCCATGTGGTTTCGCTGCGCACGGCTGCGTTCAGGGCCACGGCGCATCCCCGCCTGCACTTGAGCCTGAGCCGTGACGGCGACCTTGAAATCCATTGTGACGGCGCGCGCGTACAGCGCCTGCGGCAGCCAGGCATCTGGATCGCCGACCATCCGCTGCCGTTGAAGCTGCCCCGCGCGCACTGCCTGACCTTGCGCTTCACCCCGGCGGACGGCGGGCGGGTACGCGTCGCGCTGGCGGCGGCCGCCCCTTTATCCCGGCGCGGCTGGTTTGCCGTGGTGTTCGTGATCGCGGCGGCCTGCGTCTGCGATGCCGCCAGTGTGCTCGCCGGCGCGCTGGGCTTTGCCGCGCAGACCTATCTGCTCGAACACCACCCCGACCGTCCGCGCGATCAGCAGCAGGTCAAAGCGACGTGACCGGTGGCAAAGATAATAGATGTCAAGCAGGCACATCGCATCAAACGTGAGTCGGTTGCGCCCGGACACCTGCCAGAGCCCGGTCATGCCTGGCAACCCCTCCAAGCGCAGCGCGTGCGCCGGCTGCGTATAATGATCCTGATCGCTGGCCGGAAGCGGGCGCGGCCCGACGAGCCGCATCTCACCGCGTACGACATTCACGAGTTGC
This sequence comes from Verrucomicrobia bacterium ADurb.Bin070, assembly GCA_002071025.1. GTDB lineage: Bacteria > Verrucomicrobiota > Kiritimatiellia > RFP12 > UBA1067 > DUPH01. The sequence goes on from MWEJ01000007.1 coordinate 1,864, forward strand.
GGCAACTCGTCGACAAACGTGCGGCGCAGCAAGGCGCCCAACCGGGTCACGCGCGGGTCGCGCTCAAGCTTGAACAGCCGTCCACCCGTCCGACGACGGCGCTGCAGCCGGGCGTGCAGGGTCTCCGCCCGGCGGTCCATCGTGCGGAATTTATAGACTACGAAGGGGCGCCCTCTGAACCCGAAGCGCTCTTGCCGAAAGACAACCGGCCAACCGTCGCACAGCAACACCAGCAACGCCGTCACCGTCAGCACCGGCAAGCAGAGCACCAACAGCAACAGAGCGGCCACTCGTTCCACACAGCCGCACGGCACGGGACCGGCAGGCCATCGAAACCGAAAACAGCCGTCGGTGTCCGGCCGGCAGCGCGCGTCATGAAGCAGCACCGGCGCACACTCCGCCGGCACCGCAGCGGTACCGTCCTCCCGAACGACCTCTGCGATGAAAGCCAGGACCTCCCCCTCCCGGGTCCCCTCTCCGGCTGTGAGCACTCTGGCCATATTTGCTGACGAGTATCCGCCTTCCCTCTCTTCACTTCAAGCCCTGAATGAGCCCTCCCTGACGATTCTGTTTGCGGGCACGTACCTACTGGGCTATAGTGCCGCGTGTGTACAGCAGGAACCGGGAGATCGCGCATGAAAGAAATTCTCTGCACACTCGCCGTCTGCCTGATGGTGGCTGCGGCTGTGCATACCAACCATTCCGTGGTCAGAGATGAGGGCCGCCGCACGCGCACCGCCTTGGCCAAGACATCAGAGCCGTCCACGCCGTCAGGCGAAAGCGACGGTGCCGTTGCCAAACGGCTGGACGCCGTGCTGAGCCAACTCACCGCGTGCAACCGGCGCATCACCGCGCTGGAGGAAACGCTGGCCGCGTCTGACCGCGGCGCGGACAGCACGCGCAGCGTACGGAGCGACCTGAACGCCGTACGCCAAGACCTCAAGTCGATCTCTGCTTCTCAAGCCCGCCTGACGGCAGTTCCGGGCTACTTGGCCGATCTGACCCGGTATCTCGATCACTCCTTCGCGCGTGTCGAGCAGGGCTTTGACGACGCGCGCATGCCCGAAGCGCTCGCCGTAGCGCTCGATGACCTGGCGCAGCGGCTCGATGCCATAGAAAGCCTCTTCGCCGCTCTCTACGGGGCGCTAGGCATCGCGTTGGACCCGCAGGACGGCCAGCCGCTCGCCGAGACGCCGTCGCTGGACGCGCGCCTCAACCAACTGGCGGAGCAGAGCGACCAAATCCGCAAGGACATCGAGGCGCTGCGCGACTGGATGACACCGCGCAACATCGACCCGGTCAAGCGGCCGCGCTGAGTGTTCAACGGCGGAGGCCGGCGAGATCCGGCAGGAGCGACCGGTTCTCCGCCAGCAGGGCATCGAGCGTCACGCGCTCGCGCCGGGCAGCGGCTTCACGGCCGAGAATCGCGGTGAAATTGCTCTCGACCGCCCTCACGACCTGCTCGTTCGCGCAGTCGCCGGCATCAATCGCCTGACGAAACTCGTCGATGTTGGTGCGCACGCTGGCTTCGGGATTCGGCACCCCCCCGCTGAAGTGCCGCGGCCCGCCGCGCACGTAGGATTTGCCGGCATACGAGAGGCAGGCCGTGCCCTGCGTCCCTTGCAGCGAGGCCGTCAACCGCCCGGTCTTAATCCAATCGTGGTAGGCGCCGAGAATGCCCTGGTGGCACCACATTGTGCCATCGTCGAAAAGATAAACGACGAGGCTGGAGTCACGCGCGTCGCCATGCACCGACGGCCGGAACGCGGCCGACGCGCCCAGCGCGGCGACCGGCGTTTTGCCCAGCGCCCAGACCACGGCATCCAGAATGTGGACGTCATAGTGCACCATGTAGTCACCGCCCAGCGCGACATCATTGCACCAAACCAGATCCTTCAGCCGGTTCTCGGCCGATGACTCCAGCGGCGGGTCTTGATACCCGTTGCCGCCAGCCCAGCCGGAGGAAAAGATCGTCTGCAGTTTGCCCAGCGCGCCGGTCCTGATGCGTTTCGCCACCTCCACATTCACCGGGTCGCGCGGCAACTGGTAGTCAGCCTGAAACACTCGTTTTTCACGCGTCGCCCGCGCCGCCAGACTTTTGATCGCGAGCGTGCCGGGCACGTCGATGGCCACCGGCTTGGCCATGTAAATGTGCAGTCCGGCGTCGAGCGCGGCTGCGGCATGTTGCGGAAAAAAGTACGGCGGCGTTTGTAGCACGACCGCCTCAACCCCGGACGTCACCAGGCGCTGATAGCCGTCCAGACCGGAAAAACAGGCGGCTGCCGGCACGCCGAGCTGCGCACCGGCGCGCGCCGCCCGTTCCGGAAAGTAATCGGCCACGGCGCCGAACGTGAAACCGCCGTGCGCGGTGAACAGGCTGCTGATCCACGTGCCGCGACCGCCACAGCCGATCAGTCCCAACTTGATTTTTTTGGCGTAGGACCGCGGGGCGGAGGGCGACAGCACGGTGCCGACGGGCTCCTGACCGCCCGCCACAGAGGCGGCGAGCGGCAGCGCGGTCATGCCCGCATGCGCCAAACGCAAAAATTCGCGCCGCCCGACCCCGTATCCGTTTGCTGTCGTGTTCATGTTTGAAACGCCCCCGTGGCTCTTCGTGTCACCGCCCGCACCTGCGCCTGCACGGCGGCGCACTACCAGCCGCCCACCCGCTGATACCCCAGCCAGCGGGCCACCGCCGCGTTTTTCGAACGCACGTGCAGCTTTTTATAAATACGCAGCACATAGGTATGAACCGTCGCAAAGGCGACATTCAATTTGTCTGCGATTTCCTTGTACGAGAAACCCTGCGCCAGTAGGTCAAGGACCTCCTTCTCGCGCGGCGCCAACTCGTCCGACTCGCCGCCGCCGGAAGCGGCCGCGCCGACGGGCATCGCCGGGGCGGCCGAGGGTGCCTGCGCGCGGAAGGCGTCCACCACCTTACGCGCCAATGCGCTGGTCATCGGCGCGCCGCCGCGGTGGATGTCACGGATCGCCGCCAGCAGGTCGCGCGCACGCGCCGGCTTGACAAGGTACCCGTGCGCGCCCGCCGCCAGGGCGCGGAAAAGATTGTTGGTGTCCTGGTAAACCGTCAGCATCACGATCTGCAACTCAGGCAGACGTTCCGACAACTGCCGTACACACTCGATGCCGTCCATGCCGGGCAGATTAATGTCCATCACCGCCACCTGCGGATGCAGGGCAGGCGCCTGCGCCAGCGCCTCCTCGCCCGAGCCGAACGCGCCGACACAGGTACACTGGGGATCGCTGTTGACAATCTCCACGAGGCCGGAACGCAGCCGGTTGTCGTCTTCCACTATGATCACATCGATGGCCATCACACACTCCCGGCAACCCATCCAGACATTCGGCTCTCACAATAGCGTGATCTTTCCGGCAACGCAATTCCCAATTCTCCAATTGAACCGGGTTTGAGGTTGCGGGATCACCCCGGGATTTGTATAGTACAACCGATTTGTTCGGCTACGGAATAACAAGGAGTGATTTGACCATGTACGTTTCGCTTCAATCGTTTGCGCGTATGGGCGCATCCTGTCTTGTCCTTGCCGGGTTCTGCCTGGTGCTGACGCCTGGCTGCAAACCCTCTGCCGAAAAGATTGCGGCACGCGAGGCGTTGCTGGGCCACGAAATCGAGCGCACGCTGGAGGAGGTGCAGCGCCTGCGGGCCGAGGAAAAAAACAACGAGGCGCTGACGGTGATCGAACGCGCGCTCGCCAATCCGAAGTATGCCGCGCACGCCGCGCGCTTTTTCACAGAAAAGATCGCCGCGCTGCTGGCGCAAAACCAAGACGCCGCCGCTCGTGCCGCCATTCTTGAGGCGTGGAAAAAAGCACCGGAATCGGCACGTGCCGTGTTCGGCAGCGTACACAACGCCTACCGCCAGATGAACCGCCATGCCGACATCCGCCACTGGTGCCGCGACCTGCTGGCGCGCGAAACCGGCCTGCCGGTCGACCTCCGTCAGCAGGTGTTGAACTGGCAACTCTCAGCCTCGCTGGCCATGGCAGACGCCGATCTCGCGCAGACTGACCTTGACAGCGTGGTCAGTGAATTGCCTGCAGACAAGGCCGCCCCTCTCGTGCAGCAAACGCTCGGAGGCCTGATCGACGGCGGCCAACACACCTTGGCCAGCCGCCTGCTGCGTCACCTGCAGGCCAAAAATCTGGAAGCCGCCGCCTATCGCGACCTCTTGGTTTCTCTCACGCTGCGCTGCGTTCTGGCCGCGAAAAACTGGGACGACGCGCCCGCCGCGTTCGACGCCTGCGTCGTCCAGTTGCCGGACAGCACGCTCTACACGCTCTCGCGCACCTTTTTCACGTCGCTCCAGAAAAATGGGCGTAACGATCTGGTCGAACAGGCCAGCAAAAAAATGGTGTTTAACGCCATCGGCAAGACCAACGCGGTCAACTATGCGGCGCGCGTCTGGGTTGACACCGGCGTGGCTGCCAACCCGGGCGTGTTGCCCGAACGGCTCGACGCTTTGCTGACCGCCCAGATTTCGCCGGTGCAGGTCGGCAACCTTTTCGACCGCTACTTTTACGAGATGGCTGAGCAGCTTACGATCATCCGCGCCCTCTGTACCGTCGGCGAAAGGATCCTCGCGTCCTGTTCCGACGAAAATACGGTCAACTCCGTCAAGGTCAAGATTCTGGACGGCGCCTTCATTACCGAGAACTACGATCTTGCGGTGAGCATGCTGGAAAAGGGCATCCCCGGCAAAGACAAAGCGTGGCATGACATGTCACTGCCAAAGGTCAAGGCGCATCGCGCCATGGCCAAGAAGCAGCCGCGCGAAGCGGTGTCGTTTTTCCGCGAGTTTATGAATGCCTGGCTCACCTCAGATCAAGAGGAGGAGTTCGACCCCACCAGCGGCATCGCCTACAGCCGCGAATGGATTTTGGGCCGCAACGCCAAACGCATTGCCGGCATCCTCGACTCGATCCCGGACAAGGCCGAGGCGGACAAAGCGCGCGCCGAGGCTAAGGGCTACTTCAAGACCGCGCTCGAGAAGGCGGCCAACGACCCGGCGGCTCTTAAACTGCTGCAGGAGGAGACCAAGGGGTTCCTCGACTAGCACCTGAACGACTAACCCCGCCTCCATCCTTCCACCAGCGCGGCGATCGTTTCGAGCGCCTCTGATTCGGACACTGTTTTGAGCCGTTCACCCCGCACGTAGAGCGCATACCGCCCTTGACCGCCGGCCACGGCGATGTCGGCGCCCTTGGCTTCACCCGGCCCGTTCACGACGCACCCCATCACCGCCACATGCGGCCGCGGCGCGTCGGGATGCGCGCGATAAAACCGCTCCAGCCGATCCTCGACGCGCGTCGCCAACCCTGCCACATCCACGCGCGTGCGGCCGCAGGTCGGGCAGGACGTCACTGCCGCGCCCGGCGCCCTCAGCCCCACGCTGCGCAACAGCTCCACGCCCACCCGCACCTCTTTCGCCGGCACGTCAGTGAGCGACACGCGGATCGTATCGCCGATGCCCTCCAACAGGAGAGCGCCCAGCGCCACACAGGAGCGCACGGTACCGGGCAGGAACGTGCCGGCCTCGGTCACCCCGAGGTGCAGCGGGTAGACGGTGCGCGCCGACAGTAGGCGGTAGGCCGCAAGCGTGCGCGGCACGTCAGAGGCCTTGACCGAAATCTTGATCTCGTGATACGCCTCGGCTTCGAGCAGCGCGATATGGCGCAGGGCGCTTTCGACCAGCGCCTCAGCCGTGGCCGACCCATGCCGCGCCAAAATATCGGCCTCGAGCGAGCCTCCGTTCACGCCGATGCGGATCGGCACGCGGCGGCTGCGGGCCGCAGCCACCACGGCGCGCACGCGCTCGGGCCCGCCAATGTTACCGGGATTGATGCGCAATCCGTCCGCGCCGGCCTCCAGTGCCGCGAGCGCGAGCCGGTGGTCGAAATGGATGTCTGCCACCAGCGGCAGCGGCGACAGGGCACGCACCCGCTTGAAGACGGCAGCCGCCTCCGCGTCCGGAACGGTCAGCCGCACAATGTCGCACCCCAAGTCGGCGGCCTCGCCGATCTGACCCAGCAACGCCTGAGCATCGTGCGGATCGGCGTTCGTCATGGTCTGCACGCTGACGGGCGCACCGCCGCCGATCGCCACCGCGCCTACGAAGATCTGGCGCGTCTCGCCGCGCGGACGCACCGTCGGTGTTGCATCAGTCTGCATGGTGATTACGGCTCCGTTCTGCCGCCGCTCCACCGCGTCACGGACGCACGTCCGCGGCAGGTGTTACGGTTTCCGCCGCCTCCTGCTCGTGCGCCATCGCGCGCAGTTCCCGGTTACTCCTGATCTTGCGCGTGATGTCGGTATAGACGAGCAGCAGCATGAGACCGATCAGGAGGACGGCAAAGGTGTTGACCAGCACGGCGACCACTTTGGGATGCGGCTTGCGGCGCGTGATGATTTCATACAGGGCGAAAATGATGTGCCCGCCATCCAGCACCGGGAAGGGCAGCAGGTTCAGGATCGCCAGGTTGACGCAGATCATGCGCAAGAAGCCCAGGCCGTCGATCAGGCTGCCGCGCACCGTGTTGTAGAGTCCCATCACGATCGCGACAGGCCCGCCGATATTGCGCGCGACGGCCTTACGCTCGCCCGGCGATTCAGGCGCGACCATCGCTTGCAAGACCCGCACGACCGAGAGCGAATCCCATTTGAGCTGCTGCCAAGGATCGCGATACATCATCCAAGGCTTCACGCCCTCGCGTCCGTCGCTCCAGCGGATTCCGACCAAATATCGTTTCGCCTCTTGCTCATAGCGCGGCGTCACCGAAAGCTTCACGCGCCCGGCGCCGCGTTGCAGCGTAAGCAGCGCCGGCTGCGCGCCCCGTTTTGCGATCAGCGCGGAAAAATGATACGCACCCAATACCGGCGTCTCATCCACCGCCAGAATCACGTCCTTCACCCGAAGCCCGCTCTGCGCGGCCGGCGAACCGGGGATCACCTCGTCCACCTCGCAGCGCGCCTCGGGAAAGACGCCGGCAAGAATACGCAGGCCCAACGCATTGTTGGTTTCGAACGTGATGGTCAGATCGCGGCACGCGCCGTCACGCACCACACCGAAGGTCGCCGCGCCGGAGCCGCCCGCCAGTTGCCACTCCACCTGAAGGTCGGTCCACGTCGCCACCTTGCGCCCGTTGACGCTGTCGATGCGGTCGCCGGCACGCAACCCCGCCGCCCAAGCCGCCGACTCCTCCGCCACCACACCGACGCGCGTATCCACCACGCCGGTCCGCACGCCCGGCATCCAAGCGATCAGGAGAGCCAGCGCCACCGCCAGCACCACATTGCCGAACGGCCCCGCTACCGAGACAACGATCCGCCGCCACGCCGCAATGTCGGGCAGTTCGCGCGACGCCGGACCGCCGCCGCCCTGCACCTTTTCCATGCCGGAAGGGTCAAGCTGCGGCAGCGCCACATACCCGCCGAACGGAATGCAGCCGATCTTATACTCCACGCCATTGACGGTGCGTTTCCAGAGCGCAGGCCCGAAACCGATCGCAAAGGTATCCACCTGCAAACCCAGCCAGCGCGCGGCCAGAAAATGGCCGAACTCGTGGATAAAAATCGCCAGGCTGAACAGCAAGACCACGCACACACCCGCCAAGACAGACAACACAAATTCCATGATACGCCACCACTCTTTTCCGGCCCGGATCCGTGATCAGGCCTAAACCTTATTCGTGCCCCGCATGCCGCATCGCTCGGACGCCGCGACGCGCGCCCAGGCATCCGCCTCCACAATCGCCTCGCGCGTCGCGGCAGGACGCGGCGCGTGGGCGGCCATCACCTGTTCGACGGTCCGCCAGATCCCGGCAAACGGGATCGCGCCCGCCAGAAACGCCTCGACCGCCACCTCATCCGCCGCGTTCAGCACCGCCGGCAGCGTGCCGCCTGCGGCCGCCGCCTCGCGCGCCAACCGCAGACAGGGGAAGCGCGACTCGTCCGGCGCCTCGAAGGTCAGTCGTCCCTGGCTCACCAGATCCAGCGACGGGAGCGCGGCGGCCAAGCGGTCGGGCCAGGTCAGCGCGTATTGGATCGGGAAGCGCATATCCGGCACCGAAAGCTGCGCCAACTGCGTCCCGTCCACAAACGTCACCAGCGAGTGCACGATGCTTTCGGGATGCACGGCCACCCCGATCCGCTCGGCCGGCACATTGAAGAGCCACTGCGCCTCCATGATCTCCAGCCCCTTGTTCATCATGGTGGCCGAGTCGATCGTCACCTTGCGTCCCATGGCCCAGCGCGGATGATCCAGCGCCTGCTCGGGCGTCACCCTTTCGAAATCGATCCCGCGGCGCGCCGCGAAGGGCCCGCCTGACGCGGTGAGCACGAGGCGCGCCACGCGATCTTCGGCCGCTGGCTCGCCATCGCGCGTGCGCACGCAGGCCGGGGAGAATGCCGACGATTGCAGGCATTGGAACAGCGCGCTGTGCTCGCTGTCCACGGGCAACAGGCTGACGCCCGCCTCGGCGCGCCGCCGCATGACCAGTTCACCGGCCGAGACCAACACCTCCTTGGTGGCCAGCGCCACATCCTTGCCGGCCTCCAGCGCCGTCAACACTGGCCGCAGGCCGGCCAAGCCCACCAGCGCGCAGAGCACGGTGTCGGCCGCCGCCAGCCCGGCCAGCGCCGCCACGCCCTCCGCGCCGGCCCAGACCTGGATGCCGTGTGGCCGCGCCAACGCGGCCGCCTCGGCGGCGGCGGCCCGGTCTTCGACCGCGACCACCTCCACGCCGAACTGCAACGCCTGATCGATCACGCGCGTCACCTTGGAGCGCGTGGCCAGCCCCGCCACCCGCACCGCGTCCGGCAGCGCCTCGGCGACCTTGAGCGCGTTCTCACCGATCGAGCCCGTGCTTCCGAGTATGACGACAGACCTCATGGGGACACCGACTGCCCGACAAACCAGGCGAGATAGAAATAAAGAACAGCCGGCGAGAAGGTCAGGCTGTCGAACATGTCGAGAATGCCGCCGCCGCCGCCCGGGAGCAGGCCGGCGGAATCCTTGGTGTTCACCGAACGCTTAAACATCGACTCGATCAAGTCGCCCAGCGCACCGACCACGCCCAGCACTGCGCCCAAGGCCAGTGCGTGCGATACGCTCAGTTCGACTAGCGGGCCGCCCGGCAGCCAGGCGCAGTGTTTCGACGCCTGAATCATCGCCACGCTCACCGCCATGGAGGCGGCGACCCCGCCGGCGAAGCCTTCCCACGATTTTTTCGGCGAGACGCGCGGAAACATCTTGTGGCGGCCCAGCGTGACCCCGACCGCAAATGCCCCCACATCGCTGAATTTCACGACCGCCGCCAGGTAGGAGGCCAGATACACGCCGACACGCGCCGAGGGGATCTCAAACATCGCGTCCGCCCCCCATTGCGCCAGCCGGATGAAAAAGCTGAGCATAAAGGGCAGATAGAAGAAACCCAGCAGCGTCACGCCCGTATGCTCGACCGGCCGCGCGATCCGCGAATCAAACAGCACGCGCAGCAGCAGCGCGAACACCAGCGCCGCCAGCACCAACGTTTCGAACTGGTGGCCCATCGGCAGCTCGCGCGCCGCATAAGGGGGAAAGGCGTAACAGGCGGTCAGCCACACCACGCCCATCGCCATGCCGCCGTTGCGGCTGACCGGGTGGCCGTTGCGCCGCATCATCTGGTAGAACTCGTTCTGACAGGCGCAGGACATCAGCAGCAGCACGCCGAAGAGCATCCAGCCCGGCATATAGCACAGGCCGAAGAGCCAGGCCGATCCCACCAGCACACCCGTAACAATTCGCTTCGTCAAGATTCTCGCTCCTGCTTAAGTGCCGCCGCCCCCGGCGCACGGGGCCACCTGCCCCACACCGCCGAACCGGCGGTCACGCGCGGCGTAGGCCGCCAGCGCCGCCTGAAAATCCGCTTCGCGGAAATCCGGCCACAGCACCGGGGTCACGTAGAACTCGCTGTAGGCGCATTGCCACAGCAGAAAATTGCTGATGCGCAGTTCGCCGCTGGTACGGATGATCAGGTCCGGATCCGGCACGTCCGGCGCGTCGAGGCGCGCGGCCAGGGCGGCCTCGTCGACCGCCTCCGGCGCGAGCGTCCCGGCTTTGACCTCCTCCGCAATCCGTCGCGCGGCGCGCGCCAGTTCACTGCGCCCGCTGTAGCTGAGGGCGATAATGAGCTGGCGCTCAAATGCGTCGGTCGCGCGTTCGATTCGTGTCAGAGCCTGCCGTAACGGTTCGGCCAAATCCTCGCGCCGCCCGATGACACGCAGGCGCACCCGGCGCTCGATCAATTCACGCTCGTGTTTGGCAATAAACGCGCCGAGCAGGGCCATCAGCCCCGACACCTCGGCCGGAGGGCGCGCCCAGTTTTCAGTGCTGAAGGCGTAAAGCGTGAGATAACGGACTCCGGCATCACGGCAGTAATTGAGCACACGGCGCACCGTCTCGGACCCGGCTTCATGACCGGCGAGGCGCGGTTGTCCGCGCTGCCTGGCCCAGCGGCCGTTGCCATCCATGATGATGGCGATGTGCGCTGGCACTCTGTTGGCTGGGGTCTCCACCGTGCGTGTCCCACCTTCCGCGTTACGCGTTGTCGGTCCGACGACCGATCACTGTCACAGTCCGAGACGCATCGTGGTCTCGCGCGCCGGCCCGACCGACAGGATACCAAGACGGCCGCCGATCAGCGACACCAGACGCTCCACATAGGCACGCGCCTTGATCGGAAGCTCCTCATAGCGCGTACAGGCGCTGGTTGGCGTCAGCCAACCCGGCATCTCCTCGTAAACCGGCGTGCAGCGCTCTAAGACGCTCAGGTCAGCCGGGAAGGTCTCGTAGCGCACACCGTCATCGCGCAGATACGCGGTGCAGATCTTGATAACCGGCTGCTCATCCAGCACGTCCAGCTTGGTCATGGCCCAGAAATCCACACCGTTGACCATGGCGGAGTAACGGCCTACAACGGCGTCAAACCAGCCGCAGCGCCGCGGCCGGCCAGTGGTCGCGCCAAACTCGCCGCCCTTCTGACGCAGGTGCTCGCCGGTGGCGTCGTTCAACTCGGTGGGGAACGGCCCCGCGCCGACGCGCGTCGTGTAGCACTTGATCACGCCCACCACCCGATCGACCCTGCGCGGCGAGAGCCCCGAGCCGGTGCAGGCGCCGCCAGCCGTGGGATTGGACGAGGTCACAAAGGGATAGGTCCCGAAATCGATATCCAGCATGGTGCCCTGCGCGCCTTCGAGCAGGATGCTCTTGCCGGCGCGGTCGGCGGCGTTCACCAGCGCCACCGTATCCGCGATGTAGGGCTTCAGCGTCTCGGCCGCCTGAGCGTAGACCGACAGCATCTCCTGCACATCCAACGCCGGCGCGCCCCAGCCCGCGAGGGTGACGTTGGCCTCTTCAACACCCGACCGAACCCGCTCCAGGAACCTGGGGCTCAGCATTTCGCCGACACGCAGGCCGGTACGGCCCATCTTGGCGCCGTAGGCCGGCCCGATGCCGCGGCCCGTCGTGCCGATCTTGCGCTCCTGCGAACGGCGCGCCTCGTCGGCCGCGTCCAGCGCGCGGTGCCAGCGCATGACCATGTGCGTGCGATCACTGATCGCCAGGCGGCCCAGCGGATCGAAGCCCTGCTCACGCAGGCCGTCGATCTCCTTAATCAAATCGAACGGGTCCATCACCACGCCGTTGCCGATCACGCACTGTTTGCCAGGGTGCAGGATACCGGAAGGGATCAGGTGCAGCACATACTTCTTGCCCTCCGCAATCACGGTGTGTCCGGCGTTGCTGCCTCCTTGGTACCGTACAATCACATCCGCCTGGGCCGTCAGAACATCGATCACCTTGCCCTTGCCCTCGTCGCCCCACTGCGCACCCACCAGAATCGTATTCGGCATAGCTACTCCCCATGAACGGTCTACCGGCCGCTGCGGCCTTTTGTGAACAACAGGCCGAAAGTATACCCTATTCCATGCGTGCGGGGCAACCTTTCCCGCGCTGCGACGGCGATGACCAGCAGGCCGGAGGTCAGGTGCGCCGCCACCTTAACCGGGTCGGGTCGGATCCGGCGGCGGAGCGGGAGGCTCGTCCTTGCGGCGGCGTCCCCGCTTCCCGCGCTTGGGCTGGGGCGGTGCCGAGATGCGGCAGGGCAAGTTCGAGAGTCTGAGGGAAGGACGCGCCCACGGCCGTCTGCCAGACGTTGGTGCCGTTGACGAAGTTAACGCGGCTCGACCCCGGCACATACGCGCCGAGACCTTTGAGCGCGGGGTTCTCGATGTCGATGCCGCCGTCGTCCAGTTCAACGCCATAGGCTTTGACGCTGACCTGCGTCTCGCATTCGAAGACCGCCGCCGCGCCCGAGCCCTTGAACGAGAGTGTCAGCGCGGCCTCGCAGTGGCGGTCTGGGACAACCCGTTGGTTTCTGATGTTCATGATTTTCTTTTCCGGAGACCACGCCACAGGAAAAGGGCGGCGGAAAAACCCGCACCGACAGCGAGCAAGACGGCAGAGAAAAGAGGACACGAGGGAAGGGAAACTGCTGATGGTTTTTCTGCAACGGGCGAAGCGTTGGCATGACACGATGCACATTGCCAATGCAGCACATTCCCAATGCAATTTTATTCATTGCGTTACTCCTTTTCTGCCCTTTCTTGGACAATTTTGGCAGTTTTCGGATCGCACATGACAATCCTTTCGCTTTTTGGAAAAACAAAAGACATTATCCCATTTTCAGAATCAAAAAAAGCTTGGCTCGTCGTCGCCGAGCGGGTCGGCGTAGAGCGCGGGCGACCAGGTGACCGGTGCGGACGGATAGATGGTGTTGTGCTGTGTGACCTTGTCCCCCTCCCACGCGTCGGCGATGCCGTTGCCGTTCCCGTCGAGCGGGATGGCGACCGTGACAGGGAGCATCGCGTTATCGTCACCGTCGTAGGGCGTGGCGGTGAGGACGCACCGGCCGCCCGTGTCCTTGCAGAACAGTTGCAGGTGTGCGAAGGACGCCAGTATCTGGCGCGCGTTGGCGTGCGAATACTGGACCTCGGGAAGAACGGTGATCGCGCGCAGGTCATACGCCGGCGCGAAGGAGAAGTCGTCGCCGGTCTGGGAGCCCGAGGCGAACCGCCCGTTCACGCACCACCCCTCCAGTTGCGACACATCGGACAGGGTCAGCTCGACGCGGGAGACGCCCGAGGCGGTGCCGAGGTGCGGCAGGGTGAGCCCGAGGGTCTGCGGGGCGACCGCGTCAACGACCGTCTGCCAGGCGTTGGTGCCGGCGTTCATTTGCTGAAGTCCAAGCCACCGATCATTTCGCCTGTCACGGCATCCACGTAGATAAGCGCGGTGCAGGGATCGTCGTCTTTGTCCGTGGACTGAAACGGCACGGAGTACACCAGCCGAAGCTCATCGCGTTTGGGGACGTAGCCGGAAATACCGATCCCGTAATCAGAATCGGGGTGGATGTAATTGTAGTTCGGCTTGACGTACTCCAACCAGTTGGTGTTGCTGTACACCATCCGGGACGCGATTTCCCTGAAAGGGAAGTGTTTTTTCAGGTACTTCTCTGCCTTGGATGCCGCCTGCCCGGAGGACAGGACTGCCCGCGACGGCAGATTGGTCGGGCACCAGTCCAGTGAAGAAACAAAGTAGCCGAGCGGCATGCCCGGTAGGTCTGCCACCTCGAGGCCCACGCTGTACGGGGTTGCTAAGCCGTTTGTGTAAAAGTGCCCGTCATAAATCCACACTCCCTCCTCATACTGGAATTTGCGTTGCTTGAACTTCGCGTTGTCCCACAAATTGTGGACGCCGAACATGGCCGCGTATTCGCTCATTTTCGCTTTGACCGCCTCCTCCGACGTATGGAGCGGAGGATGGAACGGCTGCCCAAGGATGTAAGGAAGATAAGGGACATCGTGTTGTCTGTAGAGCGGGTTGCTGATCGAAGTCACTTTTTCAGAGCGTCCAAAAAAATGCACCCAAAGTTCTCTCGAAGTTGCTACGGTTTTAGAATCCACCATAGGCTCAAACGACCTATAGACAAACACATCGAAAAAATCGCTTCCAGGGCCAGCCGGGTCTTTACAAACAGCAGATGTCCGGCCCGATGTGTACAAGTCGGGGCGGTATTTCTGCAGAGGGTACCATTGCGGCTTTCTGTTACTGAAAGGATTGCCGTGAACATAATAATCCATGCCCGTCCACAGGCGTTTGGCCCAGGCATCGGCCAGACGGATATACGGTGCCTGCTCTTCCGCCGACAGCACGGGGAATGGTTCGGAGCGGCAGACTCCCGCCAGCGCAGAGGCGAGGATGACGAATGACAGACTTTGTTTCGCAGTTCTGATCATGATGATCTCCTTAACGGTGTTTCTTGTTCAAATCCAGAATGAGGCTGTTGTCCTTGATGGCCAGTCTGAGCTTCTCCTTGAAGAAATCTTGCGTTCCTCCGTTCAAACGCATTCTTTCGCGAACCGCTAGGACAGCTTTTTCAACGGTTCTTAGCTCGCCGTCCGTCCGCGTGTCCAGCTCCTCCATCAGCATCTTCGGGACATGCGGGGAGACGGTTCTTTGCACCTCGCAGTCCCAGCCGACATAGTTCTTGGCGTTCAGCCTCACCCCGATGTCATAGACGGCGTGGGACGAGACCGGGCGCGGTGTGTTCGATAGCCAGCCGACGGGGATTCCCTGCAGATTTTTCACCCAGTCGAAGGTCTGGTCGGCGGAGTCGCAGGTGTTCATGAAGACAAGAGAGAGCCCGAGATCCGGCGGGAGGTCTGCCGCCCTGATCCACGCCCCCTCATATTCCCCCTGCGAAACTTCACGTACCCCGAGAAGCCCGTTCGTGAGGCTCCCGTGTCCGTTGTGAATCCACACGCTGTGCTTCGTCAGGAGGTCGGCGAGCTGCTCGGCGGTCGGCGAGAGCAGGGGTGTCACGCCGTATTTCAGCCTGACTCTCGCCGCTTCACCCGCCGCATTGACGCCTTGCGACACCCGCATGCCCGCCGCTTCTTCGACCGAGACGAGCGCGGAAAAAAGGGCGGCCTGTTGCACGGGGATTTTTTTGTCCGTGATTTTCTGGCCTGACGACAGCAGGCTGTTGTAAACCTCCACCCGGACCATTTTCACCGTGCCGTCCTTGATGTTCAACACCCGGGCATCGTCCCATCCTTCCAGTCCGGTGTCCCCGTCGATGTCCAGCATGGGCACGATGAGGCTGGTGACATAGGAGCCGTCCGCCTGACGCTCCATTTCCGCTTCGATGGCGTCGTCTTCTTCGCCGTCCGGCAGGAGGCGGCAGACGAGTTCCGTCCCCTCGGCGAACGCCGCCTCCGGCGGCACGCGGACGATGAAGGCGTTGTGCGCGGAGAAGGCGGGCATGCCGGTCTCCTCGCGGGGGCCGGTGATGGAGTAGGTGCTGCCCCAGAAGCCGTTGGTGTCATCGTGGCGGTACAGCGAATAGGCTTCCTGCACCTCGTTGGTCTGGCCGTCGAACCCCGCGTCGATGTACGCGAGGGCGAGCGGCATCGTCGCGCCCGCCGCGTTGGTCGGGATTTCCGCCCGCAGGAATTCGTTGCTCGCGCCCTGCCACTGCCAGGCGAAGGTCCCGTTCGTGGTCGCGCCCTCGAAGTCCATCTCCCACACCTTGAACCCCTCGGCGTGTTCCTGCGTCATGGAGAGCGTGGCGCTGTTGGTGACCGCGTTCGTGACCGCCGCGAACGTCACCCAGCGGGGCGAAGTCGCGGAGAGGTTCGGAGCGCCGCCGCCGTCGTAAGGCACATACGTCGAGAGCGACGCCTCCGGCGGGATGAGCCCCCCGAGAACCGGACGCCCGCCTTCAAAAAGCGGCATGCCTTGTGCGTCGAGCGAGACGGAGTGCAGGCCAATCTCCCACACTGCGATCTCCACCTGCGTCTCGCACTCGAAGCCCGCCGCCGCGCCCGTACCCTGGAATGAGAGCGTCAGGACGGCCTCGCCGGGACCCTCCGCCTGAACCAGGACGGTCTCCAGCGTGGAGCCGGGCGGAAAGGCGACGGCGTTGCTCTCGCCGCCGCGGACGGTGACGCCCCCGTAGCGCGCGACGATGTTGGACGGGCCGTCGAGGGCGAGCGTGTACGCGCCGGGCAGCGCGACGTCGTTGAAGACCTTGAGCGGGAAGGCGTTGGTCCCCGCCGGGATCAGCCATGTCCGGTCCCAGTCCGCCGCCAGCGCGGCGGCGTCTCCGGCGTCCACCGACCCGCTCAGGTCGACGTCGGGCTGGAGGTCGAGCGAGAGGACCGTGAAGCGGTCGACCTCGTAACAGGTCGTCGACGCCGAGGGGAAGAACCGCGAGAAGCGCGCGGAGCGGTCGTGGGGCGCCGCGCTGGGCGTGAGCCCGGTGACGGTGACCACGCCCGGGCCGGGCAGCGGCCCGGCCGCGAGCGGAACAGGCCCGTCGCCGTAGAAGGGCCTGAACGCGGCCGTCAGCCCCACCGCACCCTCGTAGACGACGGGTTCGAGACTCAGCGTCTCTCCGTCGACGGCGGGGTTGTGCTCGGGACAGGCGCAGCAGCCGCTGTGGTCGAGCAGTCCGAAGGTCTCCTCTTTGCGGTGCCAGTGGTCGACCGCCCATTCGCAGCCGGTGCAGCCCGCACCGTGGCCACAGTCATCGGGATCGGGCGGGGTCCCCATTGCGCCATGTCCTGACGGCCAGGGGCTGAGTGTGGCGTAATCGTCAGGCCACGACGCGGGGCGGCGCGGCACCGGCAGCGTGAAAAACGTGTTGGTGCCGTTGGCAGGGGGGATATAGCCGCGTCCGGCGGCTGGGCAACGTCCTTCGTCCGCCGGTTTGCCGGTCAGGTCGCACCACCAGCGCGTGAGGCTGTTGGTGGTCACATGCCTCCGGCAGTAGCCGCAGCCGTTTCCCGCGCCTGCGGGCCAGCCGTCGGCGGCGGACCTCGCCCCTGCGCCGGCCGCCGCACGGGCTAAGACGCCCGCGTCCAGACCGTCGGGCATGAAGGTGACGGAGACCCCCCACGGCAGTCCGCCGAAATCGGGCAAAACCGTGAACTCGGGCGCGTTGGTCACGACAGTCGTGTTGCCGTAGGTCCATTCATACAGCCCGGAAAGGCCCGCCGCGCAGCCGGCCGCGCGGAAGGTGACGGGCGCCCCGTGGAAACAGGCGTTGGAGGGCTCCACCGCGAAAAACGGCACGGCGACGGCGCCTTCCAGCGTGTCCGTATGCGACAGCGGGGGCATGGCCGGTACTGGCGGTGTCGGCTGGAAGAAGAAACCGTATTCGTCCGATGAGACCGTGTAATCAACCCCGGTGCCGCGGGGGGCGCAGAGCCGCACAGCCTGGTTCGTGGTCTTGTCGAGCCACAGCGTCCAGGAGCCGGGCGCGCACATGACGAGGGGGACCCCGCCGACCCACAGCACCGCTCCGGGAGCGGCGACGGGGGCATTCAGCGTGACCGTGACCGCGAACAGGTTGTGGTCGTGGGGGAACCCCGACGCCCCGCAGGTCGCGTTTGTGGGCAGCGCGTGGTGGACGTGGAAGAGCCAGGTGTTGGAGCAGCAGTTCAGTATCGCGCCGGGATCGCGGGGCGTCAGCGGGTCGGGATCGATGGAGTCTGCAGCAAAATCGCCGTCGCTGTCGGGGTTGAGCGGGGCTGCGCCGGCCGTCAGCTCGGCGGCGTCCTCCAGTCCGTCTCCGTCAGTGTCGGTCATCGACGGGCAGGTGCCGTGGAACACCACCTCTTCATACGTGGAGATCCCGTCGCCGTCATGGTCCGTCACGTCGGGGTCCAGCATTCCGAAGGCCCGCCAGCGCAGCTCAAGGCCATTCGCGAGCTTGTCCGTGTCGTTGAGAGCATAGGTCTCACCGCCGCCGTTGTGCTGCGCCCCTACAGCGAAGTTCGTGAGCGCCGGGACGTTGGTGAAGGCGTACCGGTAAACGAAATCGCCGTTCGCGAACAGCTCCGCCTGAAACGTGACCGGCGAGTTCGTGTCGCGGCCCGCGCAGACGTCCTGCCAGGTGCAGAGCAGGCTGTTGGAGGGCGTGACGGCGTGCCAGAAACGGCCCTGCGGGGGGACGGTCCCGAGGCTGGCCTGAAGAGGCGCGAGGAAACTCAGCATATCGCCGTCCGGAAGTTCCGCCGCGCGGGGCGAACCCTTGGGCGTGCCGAACGACAGCGTGCCGCTGCTGGACACGTGCGCGCCTTTGACGGCGTCCGTTCCGAGGACGAAGGACCAGTTGGTGGCGGGCAGCCAGAACGTGTCCTCCGCCACGCCGTAACGTGTCCACCGGGCGTGGGCCACCGCGTTCGACGGCACGTCCGGCCAAGGGGCCGTATTGGTGGCCACGCCCACCAGGGCGAACCCCGCGAGACACTGGTTTGTTGACAGGCGCTGCGGCTCCCCGCCCTCCAGTAAAGACAACTGGGTCCCGCCGCCGATCAGGACCTGTTCCTCATCGCTTGTCTCAGCGATCATGACCGTGTTCGTGAGGCATCCGGACTGCGCCTGCGACTGCGTGTTCGTCGGCTTGGTGCCGCCGACGTAGACCGCGCAAAGGACGAGTGCGGCGATGACGGCCGCCTCGGCCTTGCCGCAGGCGGCGTACCGGCGCCAAAGCTCACGCAGCGTTCCGGCGAGGGGCGGCAGCAGCCAGGCGGCGAGGGTCAGCCCGCACAGAAACACGACAAGGATGGTTTGCGCTTTCAGGTTCATGGGGCTCGCTTATCTGATAAAGATGCTGGCCCCGCCGGGAGCAAACACGGCCTTGACGCTCTCCCCGGGGGCGTCCGCCCCCCTCGCGGTCACCCGCAGATGCGTCCACAGGCCAGGCTTCAGCCAGTCCGGGAAGGGTGTCAGGGAAAGGCCGGGGAAGGCGAAATCGGCGCCGCCGTCCCTGAAGACGGGCGGTTGCGGCACCCCCTGGGCGGACACGCGGATGATGGCTGTCAGCGTGCGGGTGCCGTTCGGGGCGGCGGGGGAGAATGCATAACGCTCACGCAGTCCACGCGGGCGCAGGAACCACTCGCCGCAGTCCCACCCGATGATGAAATCGGTCTCCCCGGCGGCGCGCAAGCCGTCGGCGGGCAGGCAGTCGCGGCCGAAGGCGGCCTCCACGTTGTTGGAGGGGGTTGCCTCGAAGGTCATCTCCAGCCGGAACGTGCGCAGGTCATTCGTCCGGCCCGCGGGCAGGGCCGCATCCGCCGAAACCTCGCCGTCAGCGAACACGGGGCCGGGCAGGCGGGCGACGTCAAGCGTCACGGCATGAGCGTAATGTGAAAGCAGCAGAACGGCGAAAACCCGGCATCGGCGCACGATCGTCTCCCTTTCGGTTTATATTCGCACCATACACTCGTCAGCGCGGAAGTGTCAACCTGAAAAGGCTGCGATTCGCATCAAACACGCGCCCGGCTCGCGCACCCTTGCCACCCACCGACCCGATTACTTACGGACTTCCCTCTTTTCTCCTGATCGTGTAAATTCAAAACACTTAAGGAGGTTCATGATGAACACCACGCATACCGCCACCGCCCTCAGTCTCGCGTTCGCCTGCGCCGCGGCCGGCGCAGAACGGCCGAACATCCTTTTCATTTTCTCAGACGACCACGCGCATCATGCGGTGTCCGCGTACGGCTCGGCCGTCAACCGGACCCCGCACATCGACCGGCTGGCCGAGGCCGGCACACGTTTCCAGCACGCCTGCGTCGCCAACTCCATCTGCACGCCCAGCCGTGCCACGCTGCTCACCGGCCAGTATTCGCACCTCAACGGCGTGCCGGTTTTCAATCGCTTCGACGGTGCGCGCGACCATGTCGCCAAGCGCCTGCAGGCCGCCGGCTACCACACCGGCATGATCGGCAAGTGGCACCTCGGCTCCGACCCGACCGGCTTCGACCGTTGGATCGTCCTGCCCGGCCAAGGCGTCTATCGCGACCCGGTCTTCCTGGTCAACGGCCACCGCCTCACCATTGAAGGGCACTGCACCGAGGTCACAACCCGGCTCGGCCTCGAATGGCTCCGCACCCGCCCGCCCGACAAACCCTTTTTCCTGATGCTCCACCACAAGGCCCCGCATCGTCCTTGGGAGCCTGACGCACGCAACCAAGCGCTTTTCCGCGCGCGAGAGATCCCGGAACCGGCGACCCTGTGGGACGGCTATGCCACCCGTCCGGCCGCGCTGCCTGACAACCAGCAGACCATCGCGCGCGACCTCACGCGCCGCGACCTCAAGCTTGAACCGCCCGCCGGCCTCAAAGGTCCCGAGCGCAACCGCTGGCTCAACGAGAAACCCGCCGAAGTGACTGTCGACGGCAAGACGCTGACCGGCCGCGAGCTGGTGCGCTGGAAGTACCAGCGTTACATGCGGGACTACCTCGCCTGCGTGCAGGGCGTGGACGACAGCGTGGGCCAAGTGCTCGACTATCTCGACCGCGAAGGCTTAGCCGCCAACACCGTCGTCATCTACGCCGCCGACAACGGCTGGTACCTCGGCGACCTCGGCCTGTACGACAAGCGCTTCATGTACGAACCCGGCCTGCACACGCCGCTGCTCGCGCGCGGCCCCGGCATCCGCGCCGGACATGTCGCGCCCGAGTTGGTCGTCAACATCGACCTGGCGCCGACCTTCCTCGATCTGGCCGGCGTCCCGGTGCCGGACACCATGCAGGGCCGCTCGCTCGCCCCGCTGCTGCGCGGCGAGAGCCCGCCGGACTGGCGCACCAGCGTCTACTACCGCTACTACCACGATCCCGGCCACCACCGTACTGCCGCGCACCTCGGCGTGCGGACCCGCACGCACAAGCTCGTCCATTACTGGAAGCTGGACACCTACGAGCTGTTCGACCTCACGCGCGACCCGACCGAACAGCACAACCTGCTCTTCGACCCCGCCGAAGCCGCGCGGCCCGAAGTGGCCGCCCGTTTCACGGAACTCAAGGCCGAGATCGCCCGCCTCCAGAGACTCTTCCGCGACGACGGCCAGTACGCCGAGCCCTCGTCCTGGCCCAAAGACAGCGCGGACGGACCTTTCAACGACAAGCAGCCGCTCGGCGTCAAGAGCGTGGCCGAAGCCATCGCCGCTTCTGCCGCCCGGTAAATCTTCGGACGACACAAAAAAGCCGCCCCGGTTAGGAGGCGGCTTTTTTTGTGGTTCCCAAGGGACCGCTATTAGACGAGCGCGGCGCGCGCTTTTTCGATCAGGCCCTTGAAGCCTTCCGCATCCGCAATGGCGATCTCAGACAGCATCTTGCGGTTGACCGCGATACCGGCTTTGGTCAGCCCTTCCATGAAGCGGCTGTAGGTCATACCCTCATTACGGACGGCCGCATTGATACGGGCGATCCACAGACGGCGAAACTCGCGTTTGCGCAGTTTGCGGTGCTCGGTCGCCAGGCGCTGAGCGCGGTTGACCGCCTCGGTCGCCTGACGGAACAGCTTACTGCGGGAACCGCGGAAGCCTTTGGCCAACTCCAACCGCCGACGCCGGCGTTCGCGTGAAGCGGGTGCATTCGTTGCTCGTGACATGGGGTCTTCTCCGTGTTAATTGCCCTGCAGCATGCGCGCCGCAGTCTTGGCGAATGTTGTGTCAGCAACTGTGGTCCCACGGAGATTCCGCTTGCGCCCGCGCGGCTTGTAGCCGTTCAGGTGGGATTTCCCCCCCTGAGAGCGCAACACTTTTCCCGTGGCCGACATTTTAATCCGCTTGGTCGCGGACTTTTTGGTCTTCATCGTAGGCATGATTTATCCTCGTCCTGAGTTGAAGCCTGAACCCGCAGGGCAGCCAGCCATGATCGCCCATACAGGATCGCAGATCCCGCCGCTGATGCAACAGGAAGGCGACAAGGTATCACATTCGCCTCTCTGGCGTCCAGCGCAAAACCCGTCGGAAAAACAGGCCAAACCAGCTTGATCCTTTCATAATTATTCTGATACTGTTGCAGTGTTGTTTTAGCCATGTTTGTTTCGAAATCATCAAAGAAAAGGACAGTCTTTATGAACAAAATGTGGATGTTGGCGGTAACCGGTTACATCGGTGTCACAGCCGCGGCGCTCGCGGATGAAGTTCTCTTTAAATCCGGCGACCGGCTGACCGGCACCGTCAAGTCGTTGGCGGGCGGCAAGATGCTGTTTGATTCCAAAGTGGCCGGCCCCCTTGCGTTGAACATGGAAGACATCCAAACGTTTTCGACCGACGCGCCGATCGAAATCGCCCTGGCCGACGGGTCGACGATCAATCAGAAGATTTCTGCCGCCGCCGCCGGACAGGTCGCCGTCGATGCGGGCCGGACCCTGCCGTTCGGCAGTATCGCTAAGTTGAACCCCGAGAAGCCCGCATGGAAGGGCATTGTTTCGGCCGGCGCAACCTTTGTCCGGGGCAACACCAAGAGCGAAACCGCAAGCGTCGGCGTAGAGGCCGCGCGGCGCACGGATGTCGATCGCATCACGCTGGGCGCAGGGTATTACACGGCCAAGCAGCGCGACAACACCACGCGCGACAACAGCACGACCGCCGACAACTGGTTCCTTAAAGGCCAATACGACTACTTCTTCTCGGAAAAGATGTACGGGTACGGCAACATCCGTTACGAGAAGGACCGCATCGCCAATCTGGACATGCGCCTGACCCCGGGCCTCGGTCTCGGTTACCAGTGGATCGAGCAGGCCGACCTGAACTTCTCGACGGAAGCCGGCGCGAACTGGGTCTATGAGAAATATCAGGATCCTGACGAGACCCGGACCTACATGGCCGGCCGCCTGGCTTACCACGTGGACAAGTCCTTCAATGACCACGTCAAAGCGTTTCATAACCTCGAGTACATCCCGAGTTTTGAGCGCATCGACACCTATCTGGTGAATGCTGACATCGGCATGCGCGCGGCCATGACCGCCCGCCTGGCGCTCGAAGCCAAAGCGCAATTGGCCTACAATTCGCAGCCCTCGTCTGGCCGCGACAAGAAAGACCTGCGCTACATTCTCGGTGTCGGCTGGACCTTCTGATCCAGTCCTTTCACCTTGCCTATCGACCGGGGCGGCCTGCGGGCCGCCCCGCTTGCTTTTCCTGATACGGCCACAAAACCACGCTTGCGTCGCGTGTGGCAAAACGCTACTTTAAACACAGTGCTAGGGTCTGACAAAGGCCCGGGGCGGGGAAACCCGCTCATTAAGATTAAGGGAGAAGAGTATGCCAGGACCATTCAGCCGCCGGACCTTCCTGAAACGGGCAGGCGCCGCATCGGCGTTCACGATCGTTCCCGCCCACATCCTGCGGTCCGAGACCGCGCCCAGCAACCAGCTCACGCGCGCGTTGCTCGGTTTCGGCGGCATCGCCCGTTCGGGCAATCACCTAGGGTACAAGGCGACGCGATTGGTCGCGCTGTGTGATCCCGACGCCACGCGGGTCCAGGAAGGGGTCGTACAGGCCGAGAAGAACGGCTACGGCAAAATCTTCACCTGTCGCGACTTTCGCGAAATCCTCGCGCGCCCGGACGTCGACATCGTCCACATCTGTACCCCGCCCCACTGGCACGGCCTGATGTCCGTCATGGCCGCCCAGGCCGGCAAGGACATCTGGTGCGAAAAGCCGATGACGCGCACCATCGGCGAGGGACGCCGTGTACAGGAGGCCG
Organism: Verrucomicrobia bacterium ADurb.Bin070; assembly: GCA_002071025.1. Classification (GTDB taxonomy): domain Bacteria; phylum Verrucomicrobiota; class Kiritimatiellia; order RFP12; family UBA1067; genus DUPH01. The sequence continues at coordinate 25,504 of MWEJ01000007.1, forward strand.
TCAAGGCCAACGGGCGCATCTTCCGCCTGAACACCTGGTTCCGCTTTATGAGCGGCTTCTACGGTTTCGGCACCGAAGTCAAGCCGCTGAAGAAGCTTATGGAGAACCGTGTCCTCGGCTGGCCGGTCAAAGCGGTGGTCGGCAGCGTCACCGGCTTTTCCCTCAAGTTCGGCTGGAGCGGGCTGGTCAACCTCAAGCCCGCGCCGGTGCCCTCGACCTTCGATTATGACCTTTGGCTGGGGCCCGCCCCGTACAAGTCGTATCACCCGCACCGCACTCACGGCACCTTCCGCGGCTATTGGGATTACGACGGCGGCGGTCTCGGCGACATGGGCCAGCACTATCTGGACCCGGTCCAGTATCTGATGGAAAAGGATGAGACCAGCCCCATCAAAATCGAGGTCGACTGTCCGCCGCAACACCCCGACGCGGTCGGCTCATTCCGCCGCATCACGTTCACTTACGCCGATGGGTGCCAGATCATCCTTGACGGCGACGACTCCATGAAGGGGGCGCCGTTCCTGGAGGGGCCCAAAGGCAAAGTCTGGCCGAAGATGAAATCCGACATCCCGAATCTGGATTCTATCCTCGCCGAGCTTCCCGAGCCCGCGCCGCAGCAGACCGACTTCGTGGAATCGGTCAAGCTGCGCCGACCCTTCGCGCTCAACGAAGGCAACGGCTTCCGGTCGGCCACGATCGTCAATCTCGGCATCGTCGCGATGCGTCTCGGACGCGGCTTCGCCTTTGACCCGGTGGCGCTGACCGCGGTCAACGATCCGGCTGCCGACCGCTTCATCTACCAGCAGATGCGCGCGCCGTGGCTGATGTAAGCCCGCGCCGCCGAACCGTTTCTTTCAGCATGAATAAAGGATTGCCCATGAACCGTCACCTCATAAAAGTTGCTCTCGCGCTCGGCCTGCTTGTCGCCGCCGCGACCGCCTCGGCCCAGGATTCCGCCGCCCAGTGGGCCGGCAAACAACAGGCCGCGCTCGCCGCCATTAACGACGCCGCGCTCGCCGGTCTTCTCAAACAGGGCGCGCCCGCCCTGGACGCCCTGCTCGCAGAAGTCAAAACCGGCTACGCCTCCGATCCGGTTGCCCTCACGCGCATTGCCGCCCTGACCCAGTATGTGATGCGTCCGGCCGGCACCTCCAGTCGCGCGGCGTATGCCGGGTCCTTGCTGGCGGCGGCTCAGCGCGCCGGTGACGCCGACGTCATCTGCTTCTTCCTCGACCAGCTCCGCTGGTGCGGCATGCCGCAGCAGGCGGCCGCGATCCGGGCGTTTGAAAAATCCGACAAACCGGGCGTCGCCGCGCTGGCCGCCATGACCGTTCAGGCGGTTACCGATGACCGCGCCGCCAAGGCCGCGCCAGTCAAGCCCACGCGCCACGCCGCGCTGAACGCCGAACTCGCCGCACTGCCGGCGACCGCGCGCACCCCGCGCCTGCTGCAGGCATTTGATGATCCCGATCCCTCATATGCTGGCGTGGCGCTGGCGCACGCCCGCACCGCCGGCGGCACCGCCGAAACCCGGCTCTGGGCCGGCAAGCTCGCGACCGCCGCAGATCCGGTCCGCAAAGCCATGCTGCTCGACCTGCTGGGCGACCGCGGCGACCTGATCGCCTGCGAGGCCATCGCCCCCTTTCTCAGCGACGCGGACGATACCGTGGCGGTCTCAGCGCGCCAGGCGCTCATCCGCATCGATCCGGCCGCCTTCGCCGCGCAGCTTCCCGTGCTGCTGAAGACCCTGCCGCCGAACCGGCTGGCGCTGGTCCGTGACGGTGCGCGCCAGCTCAAGACGGAACAGCTTAAAGATGCCGTAACCCGCTCTTACGACAGCTTCAACGACACCGGCAAGAAGGTCGCCCTCGAGCTCATCAAAGAGCGCCGCATCGCCGAGGCCGCGCGCCTCGGCCTGGCCGCGCTGGACGCGACGGACGAAGAAGCCGTCATCGCAGGCTTCAGGTTGCTGCGCGAGATCGCAGGCAGCGACATGGCCGGCGTGCTGGTCGCCAAAACGCTCGCTTCCCGAGGCCGCGTCACGCCTGAGGCGCAGAATGCCTTGGCCGCGGCCGCGCGGCGCGACACTTCGGGCGCGTATGCCGCCGCGCTCGCCAAGGCGCTGGCCGCCGCGCCGGACGCGCAGAAGCCTGTCGCGCTGGAGAGCGCCGCGCGCGTTGGCGGCGCTGATTTGCTGAAAGCGGTTGAAGCGGCGCTGGCTGCGCCGCAGGCCGATGTCGCCACCGCCGCCGTGCGTGCACTCTGCGCCTGGCCGGACGCCGCCGCCCTGCCGGGACTGCTGCGCGTGGCCGCCAAGGATCCTGATACACGCCGCCAGACCCTTGCCACGCGCGGCGTCGCCAAACTCTTCAACACGCAGCCGGTGGACAAAAAGGCGCTCCTGCCGGTCTGGCGCGCGCTGCGCGCCGATATGAAAAACGCCGCCAACCGGGCGGCGATCGACGACCTGTTCAAACAGGAGAGCAATGTTGCGCTGGGCAAACCGGTCACGACCGACGTGCCGACCGAAGGCAACAACCTTCCGGCCCACCTCGTGGACGGCACGCTCGAAAAAGCCTGGCATGCCGCGCGCTCGCCGGCGCAGGCCCTGATCGACCTCGGCGCCACCGAGACGCTCAGCGCGATGCACATCACCTTCTACCATGCGGACGGCCGCACCTACACCTTCAAGCTGGAACTGTCCGCCGACGGCAAGGTCTGGAAGGAGGTTGCCGGCAACCTCAACGACGCCAAGCCCGCGAGTGCCGAAGGCTTGCGCCTAAGTTTCGCGCCGACTGCCGCGCGCCATGCGCGTCTAACCGTCGTCAAGAACAGCGCCAACCCCGCGGTGCACGTGCAGGAACTGAAGCTCTTCGCCGCCACCGCCCCGTAAGCGCTCTAGCCGTGCCGCCACGCGATGGCCACGTCCATGACGTTGGTCAGCGTGGGGCCGGTTATGACATGGCCGCCTGCTGCTCGGAAGAAACGGTAGGCATCGAACGTGCGCAACGCGGCCTCCGGGTCGATGCCGCAGCGTGCCGCGTCCTCGTATGTGGTACCGTCCACCACCGCCCCGGCGGCGTCGGTCGGGCCGTCTGTCCCGTCTGTCCCCGCGGCCAGCAGCGTAAGCCCCGGCCGACCGCGCAGCAGACAGGCCGCCTTGAGTGCCAGATGCTGGTTGCGGCCGCCCAACCCCGGCCCGCGCACCGCGAGAGTGGTCTCGCCGCCGAAGAGCAGCGCGCGCGGACGGCGCAACGCGCACAGGGCCTCAACCATACGTCCGGCTGCCGCCTCGCTGTCGCCATCCAGCCGGTCGGTCACAATCTCCGCCTCGACACCCCGCGCGGTCAGCCAGGCTCGGCACGCCTCCAGCGCCAGCCGGTTGTTGCCGATCAGGCGGTTGGTGCAGCGGGACAGCGCGGGATCGCCGGGCTTGGGCGTTTCTGCGCGCGCTCCCGCTACCCCCTCTTCCAGCACGCGCCGCAGCGCGCGCGGCATGCGGTCCCACACACCGTGCCGACGGCAGATTTCGGCCGCATCGGCAAAAGTCGAGGGGTCGGGCACCGTCGGACCGGAAGCGATCACATCCAACGGATCGCCCACGACATCTGAAAGGATCAGGCTCACGACCCGCGCGGGCGCGGCCAGACGCGCGAGCTGGCCGCCTTTGACCCCGCTGAGATGTTTGCGCACGGCATTGATCTCGTGGATATCCGCGCCGGACGTGACCAGCGCTTTGGAAAGGTCGGCCAGTTCCGCCAGCGTACAGCCGGATGGCACATCAGCCAGTAGCGCCGAGCCGCCGCCGGAAAGCAGCACGATGAAACAATCGTCGGGACCCGCGGTCCGGCAGAGCGCCACAATGCGCGCGGTCGCCGCAAGGCCCTCCGCATCGGGGTACGGATGCCCCGCCTCGAACATCTCGATGCGCCGGCACGGCACCGCGTGACCGCGTTTGACCACCACCGCGCCGGTCGCGATGTGTGCCCCGAGAAGCGCTTCCAAGGCGTGGGCCATCAAGCCGGAAGCCTTGCCGGCGCCGACCACCATGAGGCGACCGGGGCCATCGCACGCCACACGCTCGCCGGCCACAGACCACGCATCGGGGCCGGCTGTGATGTGGTCGCGGATCAGACGGTCCGGCTTGACCCGTTCCACGGCGGCCAGAAAGGCGTCACGCAAAATTTGCCGGTGATCCGTCATGGCACGCAGCCTGTTCACTCCGCAGTCCGGAAACTGCGCCACCGTTCACGCAGGCGCGCCTGTTTATCCGCGCGGGAGAGGCCGGCGGTCGTGCCGACCATCTGCGAAAGCGAGAAGAGATCGGCCGCGACAACCGGTGCCGGCGCGGGTTTCGGCGGCGGCGGCTCAGCAACATAACCCAAAGCCGGCGTTCCCTCGCAGGCGGCGGGACGTCCCAGGTCAGGCAGCGCCGCATGGACTAAGGACCAGAGATCGGTCTCCACCGGCAGCGCCACGTCGGCACCGTGCTGCAGGCAGAGCCGGCCGGCCAGCATCTGGAGCATCACGGTGTCGGCCGCGCAGTATCGTTCCAGCGTGCGGCGCGCCTGCGCGTCCTGCCGGTCGTGCCACGCCTGCCAGAGCCAGACCGCCTCCGCGCCGCCGAGGCCCTCGAGGTCCGGCGGCCGCCGCAGGCCGAGCGCGCGCTCGATCGCCTTCAGGCCGCCGCGCCAGCCGGCATGATGGCAGAGCCAGCGCAGATCCACATGGGCGCAGGGTAGAGCGGGGATATGAAAGCGATCCAGCACGCGCGGCACGTCGAAACTCGCACCGTTGAACGAAACCAGCAACCGGATCTCATCGAGCAGGTCTAGAAAATCATCAAGGTTTTCTTCGGCCAGAAAACGCAGCGGTTGGCCGCGATGATAACAGCAGACCAGCGTGACCATGCTGTCGGCGTCCAAACCGCTGGTCTCGATATCAAAAAACGAGGCACGGTCGAACCAGTGGGCGAGCACGCGCCACTGCTCGCGGGGCGGGAGCCGCGCCGTGAAATAGGCGGCGTCGCCGGATTCAAGGGCGCGCTGCGCCGTCTCGGCGGCGGCGCGCACGGCGTCCCAGGCGGTCCGGTCGAACCCGGCGAGCGGGCGCACGGCGTCCAGCAGGTCGCGCCAGCACAGGCATCCCTCGCGCCGCAGCGCGCAGCCGCGTTCAGCGCCGACATGCGGCATGAGTTCGAGATAACGGGTGAGCGAGTCGGTCACGAGGCCTCACAGTCCGGCGTCAAGATGATGTTTGCGGTAACGGCCGGGTGAAAGGCCAACGACCCGCTTGAAGGTGCGCGTGAAGTGGCTGTGGTCGTAAAAACCGGTTTCGCAGGCGATGTCCGCAATCGTGCGTTCCGTAGTTTCCAGCAGCGAGCGCGCAGCCGTGATGCGCACGCGCAAGAGATATTCATAGGGCGTGGTGCCGAAGATGCGGTTGAAGCGGCGCTCGAACTGGCTTTGCGACACGCCTGCCAGTTGGGCCAGTTTCTTCATTTCGAGATTCTGCCCAAAGTGCTTGTGAATGTGCGCGACGATCTGGGCGAAGCGGCCATGCCAGCGGGGGGTGTCGCGCAGATCATCCACGATGCGGTGGAACCCCACGACGCCGATCGGGCGGCCGTGCTTGTCAAAGACCGGAAACTTGCTGTGGACCATCAGCCGGTCCGAATGTTCGGGTGCGGGCGCGATCTGATTGATGACAGGAACGCCACTCGCCATCACCTCGCGGTCGCCTTGAAGATAGAAGTCAGCGCGGTCTTTCGAAAAGAAATCGTAGTCGGTCTTGCCGATCGTCTGCTGTTCGTTCTCCGCGTTGCAGAACTGGCAAGCGCGCAGGTTGTTCAGCATGAAGCGTCCCTGGCTGTCCTTCATGAAGAACCCGACATCCGGCAGCAGGTCGATCAGCCGGTGGATCGTGGACAAATCCCCGATCTGCGCAAGAAAACGTTTTTGGAGCGTTTTCGGATTCATGCGTATAGTATACACATTTTTAGGGACGCTTTACAAGACGGGAGGAACAGATCGGAGTATGGTGGTTGGCGTACTGTGGAAAATTGTACAGGGTTCAGGGGCGTTCAGTGCAAAGGGAGGCATCAAAATGAAGGACCAGCAGGCGAAATCGGGGCAGCAGGGCGTGAACCGGCGCCAGTTTCTGAGGGGGATTGCTCAAGCGGGCACGGCGGCGGTTGTCATGCCGGCGCTGGTGCCGGGGTCGGCGTTGGGGCTGAACGGCGCGGTGGCGCCGAGCAACCGCATCGTGATGGCCGGCATCGGACTGGGCGGACGCGGCACCGGCGACCTGCGGAGCTGGATCCTGCCGGATCCCCAGGCGCAGTTCGTGGCGATCTGCGACGTGCGTCGCGAACGGCGCGACGCGATCAAGGCGATGACCGACAAGCAGTACGGCAACAGCGACTGCAAAACCTATATCGAGATGATGGATGTGCTGGCGCGTTCGGACATCGACGCGATCCTGACAGCCACCAGTGACCGGCTCCACGCCACGATCTCGATCCGCGCGATGCGCGCGGGTAAAGATGTCTACACCGAAAAGCCGGCCTCGATGACCATTGCCGAGGGCCAAGCTGTCGTTCGCACCGCGCGGGAATACGGCCGCGTCTATCAAGCCGGGATGCAACGCCTCAGCGAGGCGAATTTCATTGTCTGCAACGAGTTGCTGCGTCTGGGACGGCTGGGTGAAGTCAAGACGGTCTACGCGCATCTCGCGCCGTGGGGCAATGTCAACATGAGCCGCGAATGGCTCCCTGAGCAGCCGCTGCCCGACCCGCAGGAGCTGGACTGGGACCGCTGGCTGGGCCCTTGCCCTTGGCGCCCGTTCAACATCGCGTACACGCGCGGCGGCTGGCACCACCAGCACGATTTCTACACCAGCGTGATCGGCGAGTGGGGCTCCCACACCTTCGCGCAGTGCCACGACGCGATCGGCATGCAGGACTCCTCCCCCATCCGCTACCCGTATGTGCCGACGCCTACGGCGGACGGCATGGCGATGCCGTTTGCCAACGGCGTCACCATGATTCAGAAACAGGAAGGCTGGCGCGGCACGTGCGGCGTTCGCTACGTGGGCAGCGAAGGCTGGTGCTCCTGTGCGGACGGCTATGCGCGCCCGGAGGTCTCCAACCCGGCCATGCTGGCGGACTACAACAAAATCCTGCAGGATTATCTGACCCGTACCGGGCATGTGGTCGGGCACATGAAGGACTTCTTCGCGTGCGTCAAATCGCGCAGCGTCACGGTGGCCAATCCGACACTCATGCACCGTTCGATGAGCACCGTGCACTGCGCGAACATCGCGCAATGGCTGAAGCGCGACCTCACCTGGGACCCGGTGAAGGAAGAGTTTGTCAACGACGAGCAGGCCAACCGCTTCCGCTCGCGAGCCGCCCGCGAAGGCTGGCAGATCTGTTAAATCGACATCGTTTTAAGGTTGTAAAAATGAAAACACGTGCACTGTTGTTTCTCGCTCTGACGGCCTGCCTCAACGCACGCGCCGAGCTGGACAAAGAGATCCTGCTAAATGAAGCCAAACTGATCGAGGTGGTCCAGAAAACCGACGCCTCCGACAATGACAAGGTCACCGCCTGCCAGAACCTTGGCTGGTGCGGCACGCGCACGGCCATCGCGCCATTGAGCGCGCTGCTGGCGAGCGACAAGGCGCACCTGCGCCATGCGGCGCGCTACGGGCTGGAGATGATCCCTGATCCCGCGGTCGAGGCCGCGCTGTGCGAGGCGGCGGGGCGGCTCTCCGGTCCCGCGCTCGTGGGCGTGCTGCAATCGATGGGCAACCGCGGTAACGCGCAGTCGGTTGCTGTGCTCGCCGGACGCATGGCCGACGCCGACAAGGCGGTCGCCGCAGCCGCCGTGCAGGCGCTGGGCAAGCTGGCCACGCCCGAGGCCATGGCGGCGCTCAAGGCCAAGCTCGGCACCTCGCCCGATGTGGCGGCTGCGTATCTCAACGGCGCGGGCCGGCTGGCCTGCACCGATGTCTCCCGTGCCGCAGCCTGCTACGCCGACCTGCGCAACGCCGCGTCGGCAGCCTCGCCGGCCGTGCGTACCGCAGCCCTGCGCGGCGCGGTCGTGAACGGCGGCGACGCTGGTCTGGCGCTCTGGCAGGAGGCCATCGCCGCGACCGACGGCGACACCGTCGACGCCGCGTTGCGTGCGGTGCTTGACACGCCCAAGGGCGAGAAGGCCACATTGGCGTTCGCGGCCGCTCTGGCCAAAGCCCCGGCCATTCAGGCGCGCTTGGCCACTGTGCTCGGCCTGCGCGGTGACAAGGCCGCCGTGCCGGCGCTGGCCGCGTTGGCCCAAGGCCAGAAAGCGGCTTCACCGGCGAGCAGCCTGGCCGCGGCGTCCGCCCTGGCCACCCTCAATGACCCGGCTGCCCTGCCGCCGCTGTTGGCGCTGGCCAAGCATGCTGACGGCACGATCGCCGAAGCCGCCAAGAACGAGATCATGGGCTTCGCCGGCAAGGCGGCTGACGATGCCGTGCTAAGCATGATGGCCGACCGCGATGCCGCAACGCGGCTTGCCGGCATCGACATGGCGATGCGCCGCCGCATGACGGTGGCGGTTCCCGCGCTGGTCAAACTCACCTCAGACAGCGACGCGAAGATCCTCGACGCCGCCGTCAAGGGGCTGGGCGATCTGGGCAGCGACAAAGAGATTCCCGCCCTGCTGGCCGTCATCAAGCAGAGCCCGCAGAGTGAGACCGCCTCGCGTGCGCTCGCCTCGCTTTGCACCCGTTACGCCCGGCCCCGCGCCGGCAAGACCGTGATCCACAATGCCGGTTACGGCAGCTTCGAGAACGATCTGGTCAAGGATGTCACCGCCAACGTCCAGAAGCTGGTGGACGTGGGTTCCATCACCATCCAGGCCTCCGGACGACTCTGCAAATGGGACGGCTTCAGCGAAGATCCCGCGCCGGGCAAACCCAAAGTGCTGCGCATGGTCTACACCTTCGACGGCGTGGAGAAGAGTGTGCAGGTGCGCGAAAACGATTCGGTCCACCTGAGCGGCGTCACCCTGCTGCCGGTCGCGATGGCCCCGATCCAGGCGGCGTATGACCAAGCCGCCGGCGACGAG
>MWEJ01000008.1 GCA_002071025.1 Verrucomicrobia bacterium ADurb.Bin070
CGCGTGCGCCTCGCGGGCAGCCAGCCGATAACGCCCCTTGCTTTTGTCGAAGTGCACCCGCGTTACGTGGATTGGTGGTGCGATGCCACGAATGGCCCTGTCAGCCATGTGCCCCGTCCGGTCTCGTACGATTTTGGCTTTCAAAGTGTCTTTACCACACATCGCGTGGACGTATACGGCAGTACTGTGGCAGGCTCGCTGACGCCATCATCTCTCATAGGCGGGCGTATCTTGATGCCAGACATGGTTTATTACTATTCGTTGTCGGCGCTGGTCCCCTGCCCTGCATCGGAAGCGGACGGCTCGCCTCCCGTTCACTCAAAAACGTTCGAAATGTTTTCGAGTCTCAAGATCGAGGCGTTTTACTCTAAGAACCGCCGTCCGCACGGACTCAAGGTAAGATATAATTGCTCAGATTACATTGCGGCCGTCAAAGCGCGGCGCACTTTGTCGGACGAATGGACAGAAGTCGCGCGCTTCACGGGCACCTCCGAACTGACCACCTGGATTGCGGATCAGCCGCTCGCCGCGTATGGCAACTTTTTCTGCGTGGCGCTGGTCTATGTCCCCAGCCTTTATTCGTCCGCAACGCCGGAACAGGCAACCCTCCCTTTCAAGCTCACCCGACTTCAAGACGGCCGCGTGCGCGTCATGTTTGATACCGAAGCCGGAACGGCGTACTGCGTAACATGCTGTGCCCTGCCGCGCGGTCCGTCCAAGGAACTGCGCGTCGACGGCACCGGGGCACGCATGGAGGCGATGTTTGATCACGCGCCCGAAGCCGCCACGGTGCACGTCTCCAAAATTCAATAAGCCCCCTTGCTGGATCTGCTTCTTTCGCATAGCAAGCGAGGCCGCAAAAGGCACATTGAAGGGCGTTCTATCATTCTGTTGTTCCAAATATTCTAATAGTCGCGTTTTCTTTTTTCGCGCAGCGCACCGGCCGCGCGGTTCAGCTTGCCGCGCAACAGCAGCGCGGCGCTGTCCGGCGCCGGCGCCGCGACCGGCGGATCCCAGTCGCGCGTCACGGTTTGGATGTCGGGCACCGCGACCGTGCCGTCCAGCAGCGCATCCAGCAGGCTCAGCGTGCAGACGCGCACGGCGTTGGACTCTACCAGAAAAAGTTCCAGGTCCTCGTCGTTCACCCCCGGCGGCAGCGGCGGCACGCAGGCCGGGCAGCCGTTTTCGCAGGGGCATTCGCGGATCATCCGGCGGCAGAGGCTCAGCGTGTCTTCGATCTTCTCGAACACCTTCTCCGCATAACCCGCCCCGCCTTCCAGCCGGTCGTACAGAAAGAGTGCGCTCTCGAACGCCATGTCCGCCCAGACGGGGGGCGGCAGCGGCTCGAAGCCCTCGGCGTCGGGCCCTGCCGGCACGCGCGGCGGCTCTTCCCGTTCTTCGTTGAGCGTTGGGCGCTCCTCTCTGCTTTCACCTTCGCGGTCGAGCGGCGCGAGATCGGTCTCGAGGTCGCCCGGGTCGGCCATGCTCACGCTCGCGGCCGCGTGACGCAAGATATAGCGCAGGCCGAACAACGCGGCCGGCACGAGCCGCTTGTCGCGCGCGTCCAGCGCGCGGCCCCAAGGTTCAGGAACGCGCAGCGCGAACCCGACGGTATCGTACTCAAACGGCGGCAGCGTGATCGGCCCGTAACCCACGTTTTCGAGCGAGCGTTCGCGCACTTTTTTGAAAAGCTTGGGCTGCCTGTTCACGTGCAGCGCGCCGAAGCGCAGGTCCGCGCCGTGCACCGCCTTGCGGCCCTCTTCCGCCGTCAGGTCCAGCCGGCTTTCCCACTCCGATTCGGTGTAGTAGTCCACCTCCACCGGCTCAACCGTGCAGAGCTTCTTGTCGAGGTCCAGTTCCATGGACATGTAGCGGCGGCCGAGATGCTGGTAGATCGCGTCCTTGTACAGCTCGGCGCGCGCGCCGATCGGATCGATCTCGCCAATCACCTCGCCGTTGCAGACGATTTCCACGTTGTAGTCGGTCATGCCGCGCAGGTTGACGCCGCGGGCCGGATAGTCGGGCAGGGCGTAGCGCCAGCAGCCTTTGTAGGGTTTAAGCGTGCCGTCCTCTTTGAGGATGTCGAGCGCGAAACCGTAGGCGGGCGTGTCGAAGAGCGGTTCCGCGTCGCGAAGCGGATGTTCGTGCGCGGCGCACGGCAGGTGCTGCAGCATGATATACGGGTTGTCGGCATGCAGCCACGCCTGTTCGATCGGCGTGCCGGTGAGGAAGTCGGGATGATTCACCAGATACTGGTCCACTGGCGCGTCCTGCGCCACATAGAGGATCAGCGCGCGGTTGCCTTTGCGCCCGACACGCCCGGCCTGCTGCCAGAAGCTGGCCAGCGAGCCCGGATGGCCGGAGAGGATGCAGACATCGAGATCGCCGATGTCGATGCCCAGCTCCAGCGCGTTGGTCGAGAGGATGGCGGTGATGCGCCCCTCGAAAAGATCCTTCTCGAGCTGGCGCCGTTCGGCCGGCAGCAGGCCGCCGCGATACGGCTTGACCCGCTCTTTCAGTTCGGGGTGGCCGTCGGTGACCGCGCGCCAGAGGCGCTCGACCTGCTGCCGCGAGCGGCAGAAGCAGATGGTGCGGACGCCGGCGGCCGCGGCGGCGCGGATAACCGGAATCGAGACCGAGGCGGGCCCCTTGCGGAAACGTGCGGAACCGGCGCTCTCCACGAGCGGCGGATTAATCAGGTAGAGATCGCGGCGCGGACGCGGCGAGCCGTCGCGGTCAATGACCGTGAACGGACGGTGGAACAGCGCCTGCACATGCTCACCGGGGTTGCCGACCGTCGCCGAGCAGCAAACGAAGCGGGGCGACGAGCCATGCATGGCGCAGACGCGCAGCAGGCGGCGGAAGACATTCGAGACATGCGAGCCGAAAGCGCCGCGGTAGGCGTGCACCTCGTCCACCACGATGTATTTCAGGCGCCCCAAAAAATCGCTCCAGCCGCGGTGGTGGTTGGGCAGGATCCCTGCGTGCAGCATGTCGGGATTGGTGATCACGAAGTCTGCCCCCTTCATGATCTTGCTGCGTTCCTCGCGCGGGGTGTCGCCGTCAAAGGTGCCGAGTTTGCGGGTGTCGAGCGCGGCTTTGAGCAGTGCGCCGAGCGTGCCCTCCTGATCGCGCGAAAGCGCCTTGGTGGGGTAGAGCAGCAGCACGCCGAAGGGCGCGTCGCTACGACAGTAGTCGCTCAGGATCGGCAGCAGGAAGGCCAGGGTTTTGCCCGATGCCGTGCGCGAGACCAGCACGGTGTCACGTCCGGCCGAGACCGATTCAAAGGCTTCGGCCTGGTGGGCGTAGAGCTGGTCGATGCCGCGCTCGCGCAGCACGGCGGCGAGGCGCGGGTCAAGGCCATCGGGGAAGGGCAGGCAGGCCGCCGCCTCGGCCGGCATCACCTGGTGCGCGCGGATCTGCCGTTCAAACCGCGTGCGCAGCACCGTTTCCACGGCGTCGATATGGGAGTGTGCGTGTTTCATGTCAGAATGTGGACAGCGTTACTGTAGCGCCGGCGGCGCACGGGGTCAAGGCGGCGAGGGGGCAGGGGGCAATCGGTGGGGGTCCGGGGGCGTACGAGTCGAGTGCGTGTTTGGTGCGGAGCACAGTCGGGAGTCAACTGTCTTCGTTCCCGGTTCGGCTTTCGACGTTCGTTGCCAAATACCCTTTCAACGGAGAGGCGAGTAAAGCCTGTCTCTCTGCGGCGGTCTCGGCGAGACCGCCCTGCCGGCTGCAAGACCCTGTCGGTTGAGAGGCAGAAGCAGGAAGGAAGGATGCGTGACAGGAACCTGAAACCAGAAACCCGAAACCTCAACGGCAAGTGAATCGGATGCGCCCGCGAACGACATGCCCCCTGGCCGCCCAGGAGATCGGCATTGACAATTCTCCGCTCCTCTGCACAATGAGCGCTCAATCATACGTCTGTGCCGCAGGGTGTGTGCCGGTCGGCCGCACCGGCGCGCTTTCGGAACGAATGGAAAGAGTGGTCCCCGATGATCCGTCTGCTGAGTCTTGCCCTTGTTGCCGCCGCCGTCGCCCGCGGCAATTCCCTGGCCATCCCCAACGCCGGCTTCGAAGACACCCATACGCCGGCCTGGACGATCTCCGACGCCGGCCTGAGCGTCATCGCGGAGGAGGCCGCGCACACCGGGAAACGCGGGTTACGCGTCACAGACGCCGCCGATGACCAAGGCAGCAGTTGCCGGTCCGCGCCGGTGCCGGTCACCGCCGACAAAACCTACGCGCTCTCCTTCTGGGGGCGCGTCCTGGAGAACGACGGCGCGGTCGGTGTCTACATGCAGTTCGCCGATGCCAAGGGACGCGTCCTCACCTCGCCCTCCCGCCACGGCGAAATCATCCAGACCATCCAAGGCGCCAAGGGCGAGTGGCAGGCCTTCACGCTCGTCGGCCGGGCACCGCCCGATTCTGCCGTTCTATGGGTCTGGGTGCATAGCTTCAACGGCGGTTGCGGCGCGGCCGACGCGGATGATTTCGCGCTTGCCGAGCTGAGCGACGCCGAAGCGGAAAAAGCGCGCGTCGCGGCCTTGCGCACATCGCGGAACGGCTTTCCGCCCCCTGATCCGGCGCGCGTTGCGGCGATCGCCGCCTGGCTCGCGCCCGCGCCGCACGGCCTGGGACGTCCGGCCGCCGACCGCGACGCGTGGAACCGCCTGGCCGCGCAGCCTGAGGCCGCCGCGCTTCTGCGTGATGCGGAAAAGGCCTTGCGCACGCCGCCGCCGGAACTGCCCGACGACCTCTATCTCGACTTCACCACCACCGGCAACCGCCGCAACTACGAGCGGCCTTACGGCCAGCGTTCGCAGCGGCTCACCGCGTTGCTGCTGGCCGAGTGCCTGGAAGATAAAGGACGCTTTCTGCCTGCGCTCGAGCGCGACCTGCTTGCGGTCTGCGACGAGCGGAGCTGGACCATGCCGGCGCATGATGCCGATCTCGGCAACTTCAAGGGCACGCGCCTCACCATCGACCTCGGCTCTTCCGCGCGCGGCTGGCTGCTTGCCGAGACAGACGCCTGGCTCGGCCACCGCCTCTCGCCCGCTGTGCGCGAGCGGCTGCGCGGCGAGGTCCGGCGGCGCGTGCTGGAGCCCTACGTGAACGCGGTGCGCAGCGGCAATATCAACGGCAACTGGTGGATGCGCGGCGACAACAACTGGAATGCCGTCTGCTCCGCCGGTGTGGTCTGCTGCGCCCTGGCGCTGCTTGAGCCGCGCGAGGAGCGCGCCCTGGTACTGGCCGCCATGGAGTTCTCCAACCCCTTCTTTATCAGCGGGTTCACCGACGACGGCTACTGCAGCGAGGGCATGGGCTACTGGAACTACGGCTTCGGCCACTACGTGATGATGGGGTTGGCCGTGCGCGCGGCCACCGGTGGCCGGCTCGACCTCTTTGCCGGCGACAAGCTGCGGCGCATCGCCGCGTATGCCAAGGGTTATCAGATCCAGCCGGGCCGCTCGCCCTGGTTCGCGGACGGCGGCGGCGCGCCGAGCCACGACGTCTGGGCGCTCATCCGGCAGGTCTATCCCGAAGCCGTGCCGGCCGACACGCCCGCGCCCGCGCTGCTGAAGGGCGGTCACGCCACCATCGGGCTGCGGGCCTTCGGACAGGAGCCGCCGCCACCCGCGCCCGCAGCGGAAAGCCTGCCGATCCGCACCTATTTCCAGGACGCGCAGGTGCTGATCACGCGCTCGGGCGGCGCGTCCAACGACGTGCCGTTCGGCGCGGCGGTCAAGGGCGGTCACAACGCCGAGCACCACAATCACAACGACGTCGGCTCGTATGCCGTGGTGCTCGACGGCGTCGAGATGCTGGGCGATCCCGGCGGCGAGGTCTACACGCGCCGTACCTTCAGCCGCGAGCGGTACGTCAGCCCGATGCTCAACTCCTACGGCCACCCGGTGCCGGTGGTGGCCGGCCAACGCCAAACGACCGGGCGGCAGTCGGCCGCGCGTGTGCTGGACGCCGCCTTCACCGACGCGCAAGACCGCTTGGAGCTTGACCTTGCGGCCGCATACCGCGTCCCCGCATTGACCGCGCTGGTGCGGACCTTCACGCATGACCGGACGGTGCGCGCCATCACGGTCAGCGACGAGGTCCGCTTCTCGACGCCGCAGACGTTCAGCGTGCCGATCATCACCTACCGCGACGTGACGCGCAAAGACGACACCGCGCTGTACCTCCACGACAAACAGCGCTGCGTGGAAGTGAAGATCGCCGCCGAAGGAGGGGCCTGGCGGCTTGAGGATGAACGGCTTGAGAATCCCGGCAAGGCCTCGCCGCGCCGGCTGGCCGTGACGTTCGACGCGCCCGTCACCTCCGCCCGCGTGCGCGTGACTCTCTCGCCCGTGCCCGACTTCAAGCCCTGACCGCCGCGCGGCGCTCGCTCAGTTCTCGTTCGAATGCAGGCCGCCGGAACCGGCGCCAAACTCGATGTTGGCGCGTTCGGGATCGGCGGGCAGCGCCTTGGAACAGCTCCAGATGCAGGCGCCGCAATGGATGCATTTCTCGCGGTCAAACTCGGGCGTGCCGCCCTCCTCGCCCGGCATCAGGGCCTGTGCGGAACAGATCTCGATGCAGGTGCGCTCTGTGCAGGAGGCGCAGAGCGCGGGATCGGCGAAGGTCACGTGGTCGGCGAAGCCGGCTGCGGCCTGCACCTTGCCGCCTTTGAAGAGCGCGTCCTGGTGCGACATCAGCAGGGTGCCGTCATACGGAATCTCGGGCCAGCCGGCCAGCGTCATCACCGTGTCGTGCAGGGGCTGCCGTGCCTTGGCGCAGGCCTCGACCGCCTCGCTGAGCGCGGCGGGCGCGATACGCGCGCCGTAGACGCTCGCCAGCGTCGGGATGCGTTGCGAGGGCGGGCAGGAACCGACCGAAAGATTGAGCATGCCGCGTGTCATGCCGGTCATGCCGGTGCCCATCATGCCGAGCATGAATCCCTTGCCGAAGCCGTCGCGCGCCTTCTTGGCGGCCTGCAACTCGGCGTCGAGCGGATCCTGGCGGCGGCGGCGCACATACGCGCCGGTCAGCGCGGCCTTGGTGAAGGGCTGATCGCGCGCGAGCAGATCGATCACGCCTTCGGCCAGCAGCACGCCGCTGCGCCACGCCTCATCCACGCCAGAGTTGGTGAGCACATTGGTGGAGCCGGAGCCCTCGCCGATGCGGGCGAAGCCGTCGCCTGCCAGATACGGCTCGCCGCGCGCGCCGGACTCCTGCAGCGACTTCGCGCCCCATGAGCGCAACGTGCCGCCCTGAAGGTGGCGCCACAGGTAGGGGTGCTGCATCCAATGCTGCAGATACCGGTAGGTGGTGCGGATCGGATTGTCCAGCCACGAGGGCACGAAGATGCCGAGCGAGGCGGTGCGGTCGGGGTAGACGTAGAGGAAACCGAAGATTTCGGGCTCGGGAAAGCCCAGCGTGTGCAGCACCGTGCCGGGCTTGAGGTCGCACGACGCGGGCAGTTCGACGACTGCTTTCATGCCCACGGCCCAATCATGCTGGTGGTGGCCTTCGGGCAGCCCGAAGTGGCGGTCCAGCTTGCGGCCGACCGCGCCGACCGGACCGTCACCCACCACCGTCAGCCGCGCGCGGATGTCCATGCCCGGCATGTAGGCGGCCTCGGGGACGCCCTTTTTGTCCACGCCTTGGTCCGCCAGCCGCACGCCGACCACCGCGTCACCCTCCAGCAGCGGGGCGCTGACCGGCGTGCCGGGCCAGATCTGCACCAGACCGGAGCCCATGAGCTGCGTGCCGCACCACGACAGGAAAGAGCCCATCGACATCACCAGGCCCGGCTCTTTGCGCAGGAAGGGCGGAATCCACGGCAGCTCGGTGGCCGAAGGGGCCTTGCGCATGGCGAACTGGCCGTGTTTGAAAACGCCGTCCATGAAGCGCGTGCCAGCGCTGCGGCGGCTCGCGCCGACGGTGTCGAAGAGGTAGGCGACCGACTCGTGGCTGACCTCCGCCGCGTTGGGGATCTCTTTCGCCAGGTCAAGTTCGGGGAACGAGGCGCGGATGTGGCGTCCCTTGGTGACGACGCCGGAGACGCCGAACCCGATGTCATCGGCGCGTTCGTAACACATCACCTGCAACGGCATACCCGGCATCACCTTGCTCTCAAAGGCGGGCGTGCCGTCGGGCTTCATCATGGCGCGGCTCAGCGTGGTCAAAAAGCCGGCCGTGGCCGGGCCGAAGCCCACGCACACGATGTCGGCTTCCATCGATTGTCGTTCTTCAGTCATGGACAGTCCTTCGTTACGCTCTCTCTGTGATCCCTCAACTGCTCGCTATCATACAGGGCGTCAACAAGCTCTGTCAATGAGCCGCGCCGCAGATGCGCGCGCGTCGCTACAGCAGGTCGCGGATGCGGTTGGCCTCGCGGATGTAGGCGTCAAGGCGATCCCAGTCGCGTTCCTCGAGACAGCGCGTGAAGGCGGCCACGCGGTCGGAGAAGGCTGCGACCGCTGCGAGGATCGCGTCTCGGTTCTGCTCGAAGATCGGCACCCACATGTCGGGCGAACTCTTGGCGAGGCGCACGGTGGAGGCGAAGCCGCCGCCCGCCAGGCGCGGCACGGCGTATCCGGCTTTCTCCTCGCTCTGCACGGCGAGCGAGAGGGCATAGGCGACCACATGCGAGAGGTGTGAGACATACGCGGCGTGACGGTCGTGCTGCTCGGCGGTCATGAACTCAAATTTAAGGCCGACCGCATGAAAGAGTTCGAGCGCCGTCTTACAGGCGTCCGGAGCGCTCCACTCGAGATCGCAGAGCAGCACGGTCTTGTTCCGGAAGAGCCCTTCCATCGCGGCGTCGGGGCCTGCGTTCTCGGTGCCGGCCATCGGGTGCGCCGCGACATACCGCTCGCGTCGCGGGTGCTCGCGCACCGCATCGGCGATGCGCAGCTTGGTGGAGCCGAGATCGATCACGGTCTGTCCGTCGCGCGCGGTGTCGAGCAGGCTCGGCAGGAGCGTCTCGATGGCGTTGACCGGCACCGCCAGCAGCAGCGCGTCGGCCTCGCGGGCGGCTTCGCCCAGCGCGACAATACGGTCGACGAGGCCGAGCTCCAGCGCGCGCGCCGCATGCGCCGGGTCGGCGTCCACGCCGAGCAGTTCTGCGGTCAGGCCTGACGTGCGCAGGTCGCGGGCGAACGAGCCGCCGATCAGGCCGAGTCCGATGAGGGCAACTGTCATGCCGAGGCCCGGGGTTGGAGGGTGGCGGGCGCGTCGCTGCGTGCCCGAACAGGGTCCGTCAGGCCGAGCAGGCCTGCGGCGTTGTCCCAGAGAATCTGCCGCTGTTGGCGCACCGTGAACGGCAGCGCGAGAAAGGCACGCAACACGGCGTCCGGCGACTGCCACGGGGCATCGGAGCCGAACAGGATGCGCGACGCGCCGTGGCGCCGCACCATGCGCACGAGCTGCGCGTCGGACATCCAGAAGAGCGTGTGCGACAGGTCGAGGTAGAGCGGGCGGCCGATGAGCGCCGCCTCGGCCTCGTCCCACATCTGGAAGCCGCCCAGGTGCGCGGCCACCACCGTCAGACGCGGATGCGCCGCCAACAGCGCCGCCAGCGCGCGGGGCGTGGTGCGGAAGGGCGGCGTGAAGACGCGCTCGCCGCCGGCGTGCAGGAAAACGAAGAGGCCGCGCTCGGCGCAGCCGCGCCAGACCGGCTGCATGCGCGGATCATCCAAGGTGAAAGCCTGATACTCGGGGTGCAGCTTGACGCCGCGGAGGCCGGCCACCTGAATGGCCGCGAGCGCGGCCGGGATGTCGGGCGTGTCGGGATGAAGGGTCGCGAGGCTGCGCACCGGGCCGCGGTTGATCGCGGCGGCCCAGGCGTTGATCGACGCCACCTGCTCGGGCCGGGTCGCGACGGGCAGATTGAGCGCACCGCAGATGCCGGAGCGGGCGAGGTCTGCCGTCAGCCCGGCCACGGTGCCGTCAAACGCCGGCGGGTTGCCAAAGCGCCGCGCGAGCTCGCCCACCGCCTTGGGGGCCAGCGCGTCCGGGTAAAGGTGGACGTGGCAGTCGAACACCGGCGTCGGTTCTGGAAGGGTCGTTTGCATCTGAAAGCGCCTCATTGTAGGCGTCCCGTGCAGCCCGCGCAAGCGAAAGCGCTCGTCGTTCAACAACACGTTGTCAGCGTTGCCGCGAAACGGTAAACTGACGGCCAAACCTGCGGGTGGACAGAAGAGCAACGAAAGGGTGCAGTATGAAACAGGGCATGATCGGGCTGGTTTCGGGCGTGATGGCCGCGTGCGCGGTGGCGGCGGGGCTGGACGACGTGGTCGCGCCGGGCACGGTGGCGGAAAAGCTGGCGGACGGGTTTAAATTCACGGAAGGGGCGACCGTCAACGCGGCGGGCGAGGTTTTCTTTGTGGATCAGCCGAACAACAAGATCCTGCGCTGGTCGCGCGAACAGGGGCTGCGTACCTTTATGGATCCGGCCGGCCGCGCTAACGGCATGTGCTTCGCGCCGGACGGGAGTCTGCTGGTCTGCGCCGACGAGAAGATGGAACTGTGGTCGGTCTCGCCGGACGGCGCGGTGACGGTGCTGGCCAAGGCGCACGCCGACAAGGCGTTCAACGGGCCGAATGACGTGTGGGCCTGCCCGCAGGGCGGCGGCTGCTATTTCACGGATCCGTTTTACAAGCGCCCGTGGTGGACGCACGCCGAGGCGCCGCAGGGCACCCAGCAGGTGTATTTCCTGCCCCAGGGCGGTGCGCCGCGCCGCGTGACCGAGGACCTGCAGCAGCCGAACGGGATTGTCGGTACGCCGGACGGTAAGCAGCTTTACGTGGCCGACATCAAGGCGAAGAAGGTCTTCGCCTATGCGATTCAGCCCGATGGCTCCCTGGCTGGCAAACGGCTCTTCTGTGAGATGGGGTCGGACGGCATGACGCTCGATGCCGACGGACGGATCTATCTGACCAACAAAGAGGGCGTCTATGTTTACGACGCGGCGGGCGCCTTTCTGGGCGTGATCAAGATCCCGGAGGGGTGGAGCGCGAACGTCTGCATCGGCGGCCCGAAAAAAGACACGCTCTTTGTGACCGCCTCGAAGGGCTTTTACGCGGTTCCGCTCAAGGTCAAAGGTACGCCGCAGGGGAAATGACGATGGTGCGGCGCGCGGGTGCGGGCCGACGTTGCCCCGTCTAAAAGGGTTCGTGCTTGAGCATTCAAAAACAGATGACGATCACGGCCTGGGTCCGGCGAAACCTGCTGCATTACCGCGTGCGGCATGCCGGTTTTGCGGCTACGTCCGCGCTGACGGCGGCCATCTTCTGCGCGGCGCTGTTGACCGGCGAGTCGCTGCAAGCCAGCCTGCGCGCCGGCTTGCGCGCACGGCTCGGCGCCATCCGTTCGGTCGCGCTGCTGACGGACGGCGTCTTTCCGGCCGACATGGCGCAGCGCCTGCCCGGGAGCGAGGCCGCGCTGCTCCTGCGCGGCGAGCTGCTGAACGCCGAGGGCGTGGTGTGTGCGTCGGACGCGCAGGTCATCGGGCGGCCGGGGCCGCCCGATGAGGGGCGGGCCGCGCTCAACCGACGGGCGCTTGCGCAAGTGGCGGGTATGACGGGCGCGGTGCGTTTCGTCAAGCCTTCGCTCTACGCGGCCGAGTTGCCGCTCGGCCCGGTCACTGCGTCGCGGCTGGTCCGCCGCAATCTGGATTTTGCGGCGGCGTTCGGGGCGCCGGCAGCGCCAGACGCTTTGCTGCCCGCCGACTTCGCGCTGCGCCCGGACTCGGTGCCGCCCGTGAACGTGTTCGTGCCGCTCGCCGCGCTTGCGCGCGACGCGGGAGTTCCGGACATGGCCAACCTGCTGCTCTCCCCGCTGCCGCCGCCGGTGCTCGCGCACGCATTGGCGGAGGCGTTGACGCCAGAGGCGTGCGGGTTGGAGGTCAAAGACCAGAGGTCAGCGGGCGGAGGGCGGGACGGCCCGGACACCGTGATCACCAGTCGCCGTGTCTTTCTGCCGGCCGGCGTGCATGGCGCACTGAGCCGCGCGGGGTTGCCGGTCGAGGCCGCGACCTTTCATCTCGCAGACAGCTTCGAGGCGGGCGACCGTTCGACGCCGTACGGGTTTGTGGCGGCGGTGACGCCTGGAGGTCCGCAGGTGCCGCGCGATCTGCGCGATGATGAGGTCGTCATCAACGCCTGGCTCGCCGAGGCGCTGGGCGTCTCCAGCAACGGAACCGTGACGCTGCGCTGGCGTCGGTTCGAGGCGGGCGGCCGGCTGTCGGAGACGCAGGGCGTGTTCCGTGTGAGAGGCGTGCTGCCGATGGAAGTTGCGGCTGCGGTACGCCGCGCGATGCCTGTTTTCCCCGGCTTAGAGGGGGTTGACCGTTGCGCCGAGTGGGACATCGGTCTGCCGATGGACGACGAGCGGCTGAACGACGCCGCCAACGAGGCTTACTGGAAAGCGTGGCGCGAGACGCCCAAGGCGTTTCTCACGCATGCGGCGGGCACAGCCTGCTTCGGTGCCGTGTTCGGTGAATCCATGAGCCTGCGCGTCGCGACTGACGAAGCGACCGTGCGCACGGCGCTCAAAGGGGTGGCGCCGGAGCGGTTCGGCTTTCAGGTGCGCCCAGTTTGGCAAGAAGGGCTGGCCGCGGCACGCGGGTCAACCGACTTCCGGCTGCTCTTTAGCGGCATGGCGTTCATGCTGGCGGCGGCTGCGCTGCTGTTGGCCGCGCTCTCGCTGGCATTGGCGCTTGAGGCGCGGAAGGGCGAGATTGCCCTGTTGCGTGCATTGGGCTGGAGCCGCGGCCACGTGATGCGTGTGCTGATGGCGGAGTGGTGTGTGCCGCTGGGCGTTGGCGCTTTGGCGGGGAGCTGCGGCGGCGCGGTCTTGGCGCGCGCGCTGGTTTGGAGTCTGGGCCGGTTCTGGCGTGACGCCTTTGCCGGCGCCGAGCCCGCATTTGTTTTTTCGCTTCCGGCAGCGGTGCTGGCAGCAGGCGTCAGCGTGGGGGCATCGCTGCTGATGGTGCTGCGCAGTGCCGCGCACTATGCCGCGTGTCCGCCGACTGAGTTGTGGCGGGCGCAGGGGGTGCCTGCGCAGGCCGTGTTCGCGGCGGGGGACAGCGCACCGGTGTCGCGTGTGGCGGCTGCGTTGAGCCCGTGCGGCGGGGTGCTGGCGGTCGCGGCGCTGGCCGTGATGGTATGGAGCCCGGGCGGCAGTGCCGCGCATGGTGCGTTTTTCGGTGCCGGTTTTCTGCTGATGCTGTCTCTCATGCTCTTCATGGCGTCGTTGGGCGTCGCATGGCGCCGCGCCGCGCTCGGGCGTGCGGCGTCCGTACGTTCGCCGCTGGCGGCCGGCGTGTCGCGCGCGCTGTCGGTGCCGCGGCGCAGCGCGCCGGTCGTGATCCTGCTGGCGGTGGGGCTCTTCCTGACGGTCGGCATCCTTGCGATGCGGCATGATCCGGCCGCCGGCTGCGAGCATCCGTGGTCCGGCAGCGGCGGCTTCCGCGCGATCGTCACGGCGGCCGTGGCGCGTGACCGCGCGCGCGGTCTGGAACTGGCGCGCGAAGTGAGCGGTGCGACCGGCGTGGTGCCGGTACGGCTGCGTGAGGGCGACGAGGCGGGGTGCCTCAACATGAACGCGCCGCAGACGCCGCGGCTGCTGGGCGTGGACACGCGCACCATGGCGCGTGCGCGAGCCTTTGAGCCGCGCGAGGCCGGCGGGGTCTGGTCGCCGCTCGCGCGCCTGCTGCCGGACGGCGCGATTCCGGTGTTGGCGGCCGATCAGGCGATGTTGCAGTACAGCCTCAAGGTCAAGGCCGGGCTTACGGACGGTGCTGTGCTGACCTATGTCGGGGCGGACGGCACGCCGTGGCGCGTGCGCATTGTGGGGGCGCTGCCGGTGCGCAGCGGGATCCTGCAGGGCGCATTGATCATGGACGAACGGTTTTTTGCGCGGCTGTATCCGGAGGAGGGCTACCGCATGTGGCTCTGTGATTACGCGCCGTATGCCCTGCGCGAGGCGGCTGATATGGCCCTCAAACGCCAGAATGACGGCCGCCGGGCTCAGCTTGCCGCGCTGCGCCATCCGGTGCCGGGCGTGACGGTTGAAACGGTGGAAGCGCGTTTGCGGACGCTGGGGGCGATGGAGGCGAGTTACTTGGATCTGTTCGTGGTGCTGGGCGGACTGGGCTTGGTGCTGGGTGCTGCGGGGATGGCGCTGGTCATCCTGCGCGGGGTGGAGGAGCGGCGAGGCGAGTTCGCGTTGCTGGGGGCGGTGGGTGTGCCGTGGCGGCAGCGGGTCCGCCTGCTGGCGGGCGAATACGGGGTGCTGGCGGCGGCGGGCGTGGTGTGCGGTATGATTCCGGCGCTGGTGGCGATCCAGCCCGCGGCACGCGCGCTGGGCGCGCAGTTGCCGTGGGCCGCCATGGCGACTGTGGCAGCCGGCTTGGTGGTCTGTCTGGCGGTGTGCGTGTGGGGTGCCGCCCGTGCGGCCGCCGGGCGGTTCGACCCCGCCGCCCTGCGGGAACTTTGACCGGCGGAGCGTGTCGGTCCGTCGCCGGCGCTTACGGACAGCCTTTTTCGCGGACGGGGCCGTCCGCGCCCCCAGGCTCGCGCATTTCATTCCTCTAGAAACGCATGATCTCCGCGCATCCTGGCCCCCAATCGATTACCCAGCCGATTACGGCAGAGAAGATTGGCACGGGCGATTCGAATGTGGTTTAATAAGGGCGTCTTCATTTGCATGGAAGTTTCAACGGTTGAAACGATATGGCGAGGATGGATGTATGGCTAGCAATACTTATGAAATGACCGGTGCGGTCAAAACGATTTTCGAGCCCATGACGTTCCCGAGCGGTTTTACAAAGCGCGAGTTTCTGTTGGCCATGGAAGATGACTATCCTCAGGATGTCAAATTCACCTGTGTCAAAGAGCGTGCCTCACAGTTGGACCGCGTGACGCTGGGGGACCGTGTCAATGTGGCTTTCCGCGTGCGCTGCCGCGAATGGCAGGGCAAATATTTTGTGGATCTTGAGGCGTTCCGGATCGACAAGGTGGAAGGCGACGGTTCGTCGATCGAATATGAAGGCGGCGGCTCGGTTGAGCCGATGGACGATCCGACGCCGTTCTGAGGTTGGGCGATGGCGGGCGTAGCGCGGAGATGAGAAGACGGATGACAGAAACGCCCATGACGTTGCGTGAACTGATTGCCCGGGGCGATGCGTACCTGCAGCGCCGGAATGTGCCGGATGCGCGTGTGGTGTGTGAATGGCTGGCGGCATGCCTCTTTAAATGCGGTCGGCTGGACCTTTACCTTCATCTTGACGCGGTGCCGGACACGCGCATCGTGGATGCGCTGCGGCGGGGCGTGCAGCGTGTCGCCGCCGGCGAGCCGGTCCAGTATGTGCTGGGCCGGTGGGACTTTCGCTCGTTGACCCTGAAAGTGGACCGGCGGGCCTTGATCCCGCGGCCCGAGACCGAACAGTTGGTCGATTTCGTCTTGGCATCCCCTCAGGTGCGGCGAACCCCGAAACCGCTGGTGGTCGATGTCGGCACGGGCAGCGGATGCATTATCCTCAGTCTTGCACACGATCTGCACGACGGTGTGTTTGTCGGGCTGGACGTGAGCCCTGACGCCTTGGCGCTGGCGCGGGAGAACGCTGTGCTGACGGGCTTGGCGGATCGCGTCCTGTTCGCCGAGAGTGACGGCTGCGGCGAGTTCGACCCGGCCAGCGTAGATGTGCTGGTATCCAATCCGCCCTATATCCCGTCGCACGTGGTGGACGGGTTGGAGCGGCACATTCGCGACCATGAGCCGCGGCTCGCGCTGGATGGCGGGCCCGACGGGTTGGCGGTTTACCGCGCAGTGCTGCTGGACGCGGTCATGGTGCTCAAGCCGGGGGGCGGGGTCTTTTTCGAGATCGGTGATGAGCAGGGCCCCGCGTTACGTGACCTGTTGGAAGAGTATGGCTTTGTCGAGGTGACCGTGCAGCGGGACTATGCGGGCAAAGACCGGTACGCCACCGGCACCCTCGGGTTTTAATGATTTGCCGAACGCGCGGTGCGTGCAACGTGTCCGAGCGGCCGGAGACGGCAGAACGCATGCCGGCGTCAATCTCGCATCTTCATGTTTCAGCGCATTTGTCACTGAATCCACTTGTCATGATAAGTGGATTCCCGTCGACGGTCTGACCATGCGGTTAAGGCCGGTGTGAGATCCACATGTCATGACAAGTGGATTTCTATGGCGGGACAGTTCAAGGAGTCGAGGCAGGTGCAATATCCACATGTCATGACAAGTGGATTAACAGCGATGTCGTTTGACGGTCTGACGCGGGCGTGATATGCTGTTCTCATCTCATGAGAAGTGAATGGGCCATCTATCATCCGACCGTGTGGAGGACGTGCCGCGCGCTGATGAATGAGCGCCGATTGCGGTGCTTGGCTGCCGTGTTGGACAAGCCGGGAATTGCCGTCAAGGAGGTCGCCGCAGAGACGGGGTTGCCCCAGAACCAAGCCAGCATTAATTTGCGTATGCTTCAGGCGCGGGGCTTGATCACCGCCCGGCGTCACGGAAAGTGGCTTCGATATGATCCAGAGCCGGACCCGCTGGTTGAACATGCCAATGCCATGTTGAAGGCCGTCCGACGCGAATGTGCCGCAGGTGAGTGTGCCTTGTCCCGGATCTGCCGGACGCTGCGCGCGTTCACGCATGCGCGGCGGCTGACGATTCTGCACGTTTTGGCGCGCCACCCGGATTCAACCGCGGAGACCATCGTGGCGATGACAAGGATCAGCCAGCCTGCGGTCTGCCGGCACCTGACGACGTTGAGACGGTCGGGAGTGGTTGGGTTGACGCGGGAGGGCGCTTGGCGATTCACGGTGCCACGGAAACAGTCGGCGCTGGCCCGTGCGCTGCTTGCGCTCATCGACACCCGGTGATCGCCGCAAATCCATTTTTCATGATACGTGAATGGCCGAAACGACGACACGGCCGGTCGGTCTGACTTTGACAGGGCCGAGGGTCAGGGGATTGAAAAAGAGGGAGTGGACATGTATTACATCGGACCTCATGTGTCCATTGGGGGCGGCGTGGCCAACGCGCCAAAGAACGCCAAGGCGCTGGGCGCCACGGGCTTCGGCATGTTTGTGAAAAATCAGCGGCAATGGACCGCCGCACCGTACGCGCCCGCCGACATCGAGGCGTTTAAGAATCAGATGGCCTCAGACGGCTATACCGCCGCCCAGGTCATGCCGCACGCCGGCTACCTCATCAATCTCGCCAACCCGGACGAAGAGGCGCATGCGAAGTCAATGGGCTCGCTGATGGATGAGATCCGGCGCTGCATGTCGCTCGGGCTCGACAAGCTGAATTTTCATCCCGGCAGCCATCTGCGCAAGCTGACGCCCCAGGCGGCGTGTGTGCGCGTGGCGCAGTCGATGAACACCGCGCTGGCGCAGACGCAGGGCGTGACGCTGGTGATCGAGAACACCGCCGGCAGCGGCGGCAACCTGGGTGCGCCGTTTGAGGAACTGCGCACCATCATCGATGGTGTGGACGATAAGTCGCGCGTCGGCGTCTGCCTGGATACGATGCACACCTTCGCCGCAGGGTTCGACATTCGTACCCGCGACGGCTTTCTGGCAACGATGGAGCATTTTGACCGGACAGTCGGCTTCACCTACCTGCGCGGCATGCACATCAACGATTCCAAAGTGGCGCTCAATTCGCACGTCGACCGGCACGAGTCGCTGGGCCGGGGGCTGCTGGGCATCGACGTCTTTCGCTGCATCATGGCCGACGCGCGCTTCGAGAACATGCCGCTGGTGCTGGAGACCCCCGACGAAACGCTGTGGGAGCGAGAAATCCAGCAGTTGATGGAGATGTGCTGAGCCGTCCGGGGTGATCGGGCTTTGGACATGTGTCCCCATTTCTCACAAGAAGGATTCGCGATGAAAAATATTCTGCGAGGCGTGTTGCTGCTGCCGC
Organism: Verrucomicrobia bacterium ADurb.Bin070; assembly: GCA_002071025.1. Taxonomy (GTDB): domain Bacteria; phylum Verrucomicrobiota; class Kiritimatiellia; order RFP12; family UBA1067; genus DUPH01. The sequence continues at coordinate 17,956 of MWEJ01000008.1, forward strand.
TGGCGTGTCTCGGTGGCGAGGCGGTTCTTGGTGTCGGCGGGAAACTGTCGCTCAGCGAGCCGGCGATCGAATTCGACGGGGGGCTCTTCACAAAAGGCTGGCAGCGCAGCCTGCACGGCACGGGCTTCACGTTTGCCGATGCGAAGAGCGGCACATGCGCGTTTGCATTGAAGCTTTCAGAGGCCGAGCAGATCGCCGTCCAGGTGAAGGTGGTGCCGGCCGCCGATGGCGCACTCCGCGCGCACTATACCTTTACGCCGAAAGCGGCGCTCGAACTGAGCAGCCTGTTTGTCGGCACCCGCTTTTCCGCGCAAAACATGATCGGCGGACGCTGGCGCGCCGACCAGAAATCGGGCGTCTTTTCGGAGACGCAGGGCGCGCTCGCGATATTCAGCGGGAAAATCAAAGAGCTAGAGATCGAGACGCCGCCTCCCGCCAAACAGCGCCTTGTCTTGGCGTTCGATGCGCCGACCTCCGTTTTGATTCAGGATGACCGCCGGTGGGGCGATACCTTCGGCCTCCGCCTCGGCGTCGGCGGCACGGGGCTCTATCCGGCCGGCAAGCCGCTTCAGGTCGGGTTCACGCTCAAGACCCACGCGCCGCTCACCCTGACATACGCCCGGCCGGTGGTGCTGGAAGCGGGGCCGGAGTGGGTGACGCTCGCGTATGAAAAGGAGATTGTTCCGGGGTCCGCGCTCGATTTTTCCGGCATGGGCTTCGCCGACGCGCCGGCCGGCAAATACGGCTGGCTGAAAGCGGTCGGCCCGCACTTTGAGTTTGAACGCAAGCCCGGCGCCGCGCAGCGCTTTTACGGCGTCAACTTCTGCGGCACGGCCAACTTCCCGTCGCAAGAGCAGGCCGAGCAGCTCGCGGACCGTTTGGTCCGCTTGGGCTACAACAGCGTGCGTATTCACCACCACGACAACGGCTGCGTGCAGGGGAGCCCGGACGCATTAACGCTCAACCCCGGCCAGATGGCGCGGCTCGACGGCTTCCTGGCCGCCTGCTATAAGCGCGGACTCTATGCGACCACCGACCTGTTTGTCTCGCGCAAGGTCGCATGGCGCCACATCGGCATCGACCAGGATGGCCAGGTCGAGATGCAGGTCTTTAAGGCACTGATCGCGGTGCACGAGCCGGCCTTTCAGAATTGGGCCGCGTTCGCGCGCGCCTTTCTCAACCACGTCAACCCGCACACCGGTCGCCGCTACGCCGACGAGCCGGGCATGCCGTTCATCGCGTTGATTAACGAAGGATCGATCGGCTACGCCAAGGCCGAAGCGCGCGAAACGCCGGCCATGCAGGCCGCGTGGGCCGCGTGGCTGGCTGAACAGCGCGCCAAAGACCCGGCCTATGCCGAGATTCCGGATAAGATGCCGTTGCGTATGTCCGGCCGCGAAGGTGCCGCGGTGGCGCGCTTTGTCGCCGACACGGAAGCGCGCATGGTCGCACGGATGAAGGCTTTCCTGCGCGAGGAGATCGGCTGCCGCGCTCTGATTTCGAACTACAACTGCGGCACGCACTACACCACGCTCCAGCCGGTGCGCGAGGCGCTGTACGATTATGTGGACGATCACTTCTATGTGGATCACCCGAATTTCTTAGATAAGCGCTGGGCGCTGCCGAGCCGCTGTGGCAATGAGAACCCGCTGCGCACCGGGTGCACGGTGCCGTGTGGCGTCGCCTTCACCCGCCTCGCCAACAAGCCGTTCACCGTTTCGGAATACAATTTTTCCGGCCCCGGCATGTACCGCGGCGTCGGCGGGATCATGACCGGCGCGATGGGCGCATTGCAGGACTGGAGTGCGCTGTGGCGCTTTGCCTACTCGCACCGGCTGGAAAACATGTTCTCCTCGGAGGGCTTCGCCGGATATTTCGACGTGGCGACCGATCCGCTCTCGCAAGCGTCGGACCGCGCGTCGATCTGCCTCTTCCTTCGCCGTGATCTCGCGCCCGCGACGCCGCGCGCGGCGATCCATCTGGTGCCTCGACCGGACGGGCACGGCGCGGCATTGCCCGAAGCCGCACGGTCGGTCGCTCCCGCCTGGCGCACTGCGGCGTGGCACGCTCAGGTCGGAACGTATGCGGCAACGGCGCCCCTTGCGACATGGCGTCTGCTGCCGGAAAGCGATGCGTATGCGACCGGTACGGTGACGTGCGCTGCGTCGCTGACGAACGCGGTCGGCCCTCTGGTTATTGATCCGGCGCGCGGCGCGTTCACGCTGGACACCGAGCGCACGATGGGTGGTTTCGCGGAAGAGGGACGCATCGCGGCCGGCGCGTTGACGGTGACCCTTCGCGGCGCACCGGCCACGGTCTGGGTGAGCGCGCTCGACGACCAGCCGGTGGTCCGTGGCCGGCGGCTGCTGCTCACCCATTTGACCGATGTGCAGAACAGCGGAGTCAAGTACGCGGACGCGGCGCGCAAGATTTTGCTGTCGTGGGGCAAAACGCCGTACCTCGTGCGCGCGGGGCAGGCGGAGATTGAGCTGACGGTGCGGCATCCCGAGACCTACACCGTCTATGCGCTCGCGACCAGCGGCCGCCGGCTGGGCCAGGTGCCCGCGCGTGTGTCCGACGGTGCCCTGTGCTTCACCGCCGATGTCGCCCATCCGGAAGGCGCCCGGCTGTTGTATGAGATCATCAATGAATGACAACTGCCGGTTTGTGGAGTGCGGGATCTTGCTCCCGTTTTCCAAAGCGGCGGCAAGCCGCCGCACTCCAAATGGAGGCGTGACATGACGAACAACTTTGACATACTCATTTTGACTGCGGCGAACGAGGCGCAGGCCGATGGGTATCGCGCGCAGCTCGCTTGGCGGCGGGCGAACGGGTTGATTCACCCGGACACCGAAACGCGGGTGATCACCGATCCCGGCGGTCGCCGCGTGGGGTCGCTCGGCGCCACGCTGAACGTGTTGGCGCAGGTGGCCGGCGGGCGGGGCGTCGAGGCCTTTGCCGGCCGGCGCATCCTCATCTGCCATTCGGGCGGCGACAGCCGGCGCACACCGGCCTACGCGGCGCAAGGCAAGGTGTTTACGCCGGTGCCGGCGACAGGCCCTGCGGGACAGCCGCTCGCGTTGTTTGACCTGATCCTGCGCACGGTGTCGGCCCTGCCCGCGCCTGCGGGTGGCCATGTGCTGATCACCTCCGGCGACGTGCTGCTCACTTTCGACCATGCGTCGGTGGATTTTTCGCGGCTGGGCGTCACGGGCGTCGCCTACTTCGGGCCGGTCGAGCGCGGTTCGCGGCACGGTGTGTATGTGCCGTCCGGTTTCGGCGCGAACCCGCAGCGCACGGAGTGCGTGCCGGTCGTCGATTTTCTGCAAAAACCCTCCGAGACGGAAGCGCGCGCGTGCGGGGCGGTCGATCCCTTCGGCCACGTGGCGGTGGACACGGGGCTCATCAGCCTGACACCCGAAGTCTGCGCGCGGCTGGTGAAAGCGGCGGGGGTTCCGTCGGCAGTGCCGGTCGTTTCGGCAGTTCCGGTGGACGGAGAGAATGTCGAAGGTAGAAGGGGGGAGAACGCTCAACGCTCAATGGGGGGGGAGAAGGGGCTGCTGGATGCGATCACCGGCGGCGACTGCCCGCCGCTGGACCTTTACGAAGAGCTGACCATGGCTGTTGCGCCGCGCTTTGACGAGGCGCGCTACCTGGATCGGTTCGTCACGGTGCGCGGGCGCGATGCGGCGCACCGGCGGCGCATGCGCGCCTTTTATCGCGCGCTGCGCGGGGTCCCGTTCCAGGTCAACATCGTGCCGTATTGTGAATTTTTCCACATCGGCAGCAGCCGCGAGCTGTTGGCCGGGTTCTCGGGGCTGTCGCGCACGGCGCAGGCTTACGGTTTCGCCAACGGCAGCGGCGCGTGCGTGACCGGCAGCGGCGAAACCGGTCGGGCGTTTGTGTTCAACGCGCGGATCGAGTGTCCGTTCACGACGGGCAACGCGCTGGTGGAGTCGGTGCATGCCGCAGCATGCGCGGGGCTGGAGCTGGCCGGAGAGAACATTCTCACCGGCCTGCCCCCCGAAGCGACCGCAGCGGTTCGCTTGCCGTCCGGCACGGGCCTGGTGGTGCTGCCGGTCGGCGCGCGCGGCTGGGCGGCCGTGGCGTATGGGCTCGACGACGATTTCAAGACGCCGTTCGGCGGCTCGGCCCCCTGCCGCTTTCTCAACGTGCCGATCGAGCGGGTGCTGGCGCGCGCCGGGATGAACCCCGGGCGCGTGTGGCGCGGCGACGAGCGTGACGGCCTTTGGCGTGCGCGGCTCTGGCGTGTGGGGCAGTTGGACGATGTGCTGGCCGAGGCCATGACGCTGGCGCGGCTCGCCGCAGAGAGTGCCTCCGAGACGCCGAGCCGGATCGCCGGCCGCGGGACGCGCTACGGCTTGGCCGAGCTGCTGCCCCGGGTGAACCATGCGCGTCTGCTGGCCGTGCGTGCCGAGATTCGGCGTCAGGTGAATCTGCTGAATGTGGCCGCGCGCGTACTGAATAACGATTCGCTGCCGGCGGCGGAGGTGTGCGGCGAGATTCGCACCGGCGAAGAGGCGACGCGCGCGTTGCGTCAGCTTGCCGGCCTGCTGGACGGCGCGGCGCAGGGCAAGCCGCTGTTGCGCGCGCGCATCTTGCGGCTGATGGCGATGATCGGCGAGACGTTGGCGGGTCAGATCACCGAGCCCGCTCTGCCCTCCTGCCTGTCCGAAGTGGCGGCGGCGGTGGCGGTGAGCTTCGAGCCCTGCCGCCTGCCGCGGCGGGCGGCGATCCTGCACGACCAGGTGGTGTGGGTCACCACACCGGTGCGCATCGATTTCGCGGGCGGCTGGTCCGACACGCCGCCGATCTGCACGGAGCGCGGCGGCACGGTGCTGAATGCGGCAGTGACGCTCAACGGGCTCTATCCGGTCCAGGTGATGGCCAAACTCAACACGGCGGGGTGCATCCGCCTGTCGAGCATCGATCTGGGCGAGCGCAAGGAGATCCGCACCACGGCCGAGCTGCTCGATCATCATGATCCGCACGACTGGGCGGCGCTGGCCAAGGCCGCGCTGATCCTGGCCGGCATCGGTCCGTCGCGGCGCGAGGAGCCGCTGGCCAAATGGCTCAAGACGCTGGGCGGCGGGCTGGACCTCACGATCTTCTCGTCGCTGCCGAAAGGCTCGGGCATGGGGACGAGTTCGATCTTGGGCGCGGCGGTGATCGCCTGTCTCGACCGCGTGTTGGGCGTGCCGTTTAACACCGACCGTTTGATCCGCATGACGTCGATCCTCGAACAGCGGATGTGCACGGGCGGCGGCTGGCAGGATCAGGTTGGCGGCATCATGCCGGGCGTGAAATTGATCCGTACGCAGCCGGGGCCGGACCAGACGGTCTCGCTGCGTTGGACGGTCTTCGACATGTCGGAGGGCAGCGAACTCAAGCAGCGCTGCCTGCTCTACTTCACCGGGCAGAAACGCATGGCGCGCAACATCCTGCAGAATGTGGTTTCCGGCTATCTCGCGCGCGACCCCGCGATCCTGCGGACCGTGGAGGCGCTCAAGGTGTCGGCGCTGGCGACCAAGGAAGCGCTCGACGCGCAGGACATCGACGGGTTCGCGGCTGGCGTGGCGCGTTACTGGGAGTTGAAGAAAAGCATCGATCCGGGCTCGACCAATGCGCCGATCGAAGCGCTTCTCGCCTCGGTCTCGCGCGAGACGCTGGCGGCGCTCCTGCCGGGCGCGGGCGGCGGCGGCTTCATCTTCATGATCGCCAAGAGCGCGGCGGCGGCGGAACGCATCCGCGCGAGCTTCGAGGCCCATCCGCCGAACGCGCACGCGCGCTTCTTCGATTTTGATGTCGACCGGCAGGGGCTGAAAGTCACGGTGCTCTGATGAAGGCGTTGATCCAGCGCGTCTCCGAGGCATCCGTCGACGTGGACGGGCGGCGCGTGGCCGAAATCGGTCCGGGGTTGCTGGTGTTGCTCGGCATGACGCACAGCGACGGCATAGACGACGCGGCGTGGCTGGCGCGCAAGATTCCCGCGCTGCGGATTTTCGAGGACGAGGCGGGATTGATGAACCGCTCGGTGCTCGACATCGGCGGCGCGGTTCTCGTGGTCTCGCAGTTCACGCTGTACGCCGACACGCGCAAAGGCAACCGCCCCAGTTTTGTGGCGGCGGCGCGTCCGGAGCAGGCCGAACCGCTCTACGAGGCGCTTGTGCGCCACTTGCGCGACACGCTCGGCGCGTCGCGCGTCAGCACCGGCGTTTTCGGCGCGGAGATGAAAGTGCGCCTGCTCAACGACGGGCCGGTCACGGTCGAGCTGCTCAGCGGCGGGTGAGAAGGGAAGAGGGAGGAGGGAAAAAGGAGGAAGGAGGGTAACGAGTACACGGGCATTGCGTATGCGGGTTGCCTGTGCCATGCTGTTATCTGCAACGATGGATCGCATGACGCCAGAGCAACGCCACCGGTGTATGTCGCAGATCCGCAGCAAGGACACCGGGCCGGAATGGACCGTACGCCGCATGGTGCACGCGATGGGGTTCCGTTACCGGCTGCACGTGAGCAGCCTTCCGGGAAAGCCGGATATTGTGCTGACGCGCCACCGCAAGATCATCTTCGTGAACGGCTGTTTCTGGCATGCGCACGGTTGCTTGTCGTCACGAAAGGTACCCGCCACCCATCCGCGTTTCTGGACAGAGAAGTTCGCGCGGAATGTCGAGCGCGACCGCAAGGTGTTGGGTCAGTTGTGGTCGGACGGCTGGCACGTACTGGTTGTGTGGGAGTGTGAAACGAAAGACCCCGGACGGCTCTCCGCGATCCTCTCCGCGTTCCTCAAGCCGTCACGGGGTCCTGTCAACTACGCGCTCGACGATCAGCACGCGCTGTATGAGCAGGCGGCTGAAAGCCGCGTTGAGTATGGCTTCGAAAACGAATCCTGAGACATCGCGATTGAATGAAGAATAGAAAAAAAGGAGAACGCACATGAAACAGATGGGAATGATGGTTCTGGCGGCGGGCCTCGCCGGTTTCGCGGCGGGCGGGCCCGCCATCGACGCCTCGGCGGAACGCGCCCGGACGCCGCTGGATCCGGGGCTCAAGCAGATCGGGACGATCCGGCCGCGCGGCGCCGATCAGACCGCGGGCTCGAATTGGACGCTGGGATGCGAGACGCTGGACCGCGATTTCGCGATCTGGGATGCGTACAAGGCTTACATCGTGCCGCTGGGGATCAAGACCATCCGCCTGCAAGGGGGCTGGGCCAAGACCGAAAAGGCCAAGGGGGTGTATGACTTTGCCTGGCTGGACGCGGTCATCGATGACGCGCGCGGCATGGGGCTGAACATTCTTCTGGAAACCGGATACGGCAATCCCGTGTATCCGGGCGGCGGAGGCTTTGATCTGGCGGGCGGCTTCCCGACCTCCGAGAAGGGGCTCGCCGCCTGGGACCGGTGGGTCGAGGCCATGGCCACGCGTTACGCGGGCAAGGTGCGCGACTGGGCCATGTGGAACGAGCCTGACATCAACAAGCAGCACAAGCCCGCCGACATCGCGGCGTTCAACATCCGCACGGCGGAGATCATCAAGCGGATCATTCCCGACGCGCGGATCGCGGGGCTTTCGCTGGCGAGCTCAAATCCCAAGCTGCTGGATCAATGCCTGGGCGCATTGGCCGAAAAAGGCAAGGTGGACCTGTTCCACTGGTTCATCTATCACGGGTACGAGTTCAACCCGGACTCCTCCTACCCGAAAGTCGAGGCGCTGAAGGCCACGCTCGCCAAATACTCGAAAACGGCGCGCATGCGGCAGGGGGAGAACGGGTGCCCCTCCGAAACCGCCACGCGCTTCGCGCTGTCCAACCATCCTTGGACCGAATACAGCCAGGCGAAATGGGATCTGCGGCGCATGCTGGGCGATCTCGGTCACGATGTCGAATCGGCCGTCTTCACCATCTGCGACTTCAATCACACGGGGCGCGAGATCAATCGCAAAGGCCTGCTGCATGCCACCGCCGATAAGCGGGTGGACGGCATCAAGCTGGCGTACTATGCGGTGCAGAACACGGCCGCGGTCTTTGACAACACGCTGGCACGCGTGACGGTGCCGGCGGTCAGCGTCATGGCCGACACCTCGAGCGCCTGTTTCGCATACCGGCATGTGAAGAGCGGATCGCCGCTGGTCGTGCTGTGGGACAATTCCGGCACGCCGGACGACGCGTTCGTCACCCGTCCCGCGCAGGTGACGGTCAAAGACCTCGCCTTTCAGGAGCCGGTCTGGGTGGATCTGGTCACGGGCCGTGTTTACGCATGGCCGGCCGACCGCATGGTGAAGGCGGGCGCGTTCACGCTCTTCAAGGATGTCCCGTTCTATGACGCGCCGGTGCTGATTGCAGAGAAGGCGTTGATTCTCAAGTAAATCATACGGGCGCGAGTGCCCGCGCCCCCGACTTTGCTCCACATTAACCACCTATGGAGCAACGACTAAACCTGTATAAGTTAATGTGTTGCCGGTGTCGGCAATACGGCAGAGCGGTGTCACCAAACCCGCTGCGGAAGAACAAATCTCGCCCAATCTCGGCAATCTCGGCAATCCCGTTTCAGCGCAGGCTGAGACTTGAACAACGTGGTTTATAGTGTCATAATGTTAACACATCGCAGAGGGCACGTAGCCGCTTGTGAGGTAGCGAGTTTTGGGCATTGTACGGCTTTTTTGACAGTCGATTGTCAGAAGGGGGGAATGTGTGGGCAGGGTAATAACCCATCTTGAAATCGAAACGGGGAGAATAAAATTATCGACAGTCAAGAAAGGAGGCGTCACAAAAAAATTGCTCTGCCCCGGCTACGCTTCGGCCGCTGAAACTTTTCTTAAGGCAGGCAAGTTCGAGCGTACCCGCAAGACACGCGGCGACAGCCTCTCGGCCTGTCCGGCTCGCACGTGACACCTGCAAAACGCGGATGCGGATAAAACGAAAGGAATCTCCCATGAACATCAGGAATTGGGTGCTGGCCTGCGCGGCCACGGCACAGTTGACCACCGCCGCTTTCGCGGCAGACCAAGCCGGGCAGACACCGGCGGCGACCAAAGCGGTCGCAGTCAAGGCGCAGACGACCTGCCCCGTGATGGGCGGACAGGTGGACAAGACCAAGTTTATCGACTACGCGGGTAAAAGGATTTACGTCTGCTGCGAAAGTTGCATCGCCACGATCAAGAAGGATCCGGCCAAATACGTGAAGAAGCTTGAAGCAGAGGGGATTACCCTCGACAAGGCCGGGCCGTCAAAAGCCAAATAGGATTGGTTTTATGAAAATCGATCCATTTCTTTTGCTGATCCCGGCAGCGCTCTTTATGGGCCCTGACCCCGGGTATTCTCAAGCAAGACCAGCAGACCCCCTCCTGACTCTCACCGACGCAGTCCAACGGGCTGTCAGCGACAACGCTCAACTGTCCAGCCTGCGCGCCAAGCGGGACGCCATGCTGGAAAGGCCCGGCCAGGCCAAGGCCTTGCCCAATCCCATGTTATCCTATGGCGGCATGGACATGGCAAAGGGCGGAACGTGGCCGGACACAAGCGAGAAACGGATCATGGTGCAACAGGAGTTTCCCTGGTTTGGCAAGCGGTCTCTGCGGGAGGGTATCGCCGAAAAAGAAGCCGAAATCATGCAACGCGATCTCGATGCCATGACGTGTGATGTCGTGATGAGGGTCAAAGAGAGCTTCTACGACCTCTACGCCATCCGGCGGGTCATCACCATCGCACAAGAAGAAGAAGCCGTGCTCAGACGTATGGTGACGATCGCCGGAACCCGTTATGCCTCAGGAAAGGGGTCTCAGGCCGATCTGATCAAGGCGCAGACCGAAATCACGATGTTGAAACAGCGGCTGCTCGAATTGCAGGCGCAGGAGAACACGGTCAAGGCCAAATTGAACACCCTGCTCAACCGCAGAGCCGACGAGCCACTCGGGAAACTGGAGCCTCCCCCAAAGGTTGGAGCACCCGTCGAGGCTGCCAGACTCTTTGCCGAAGCGGCGCAGAACCGCCCCGAGGTCCTTGCCGCTCAGACACGGATCGAACGCTACCGGCTCGAAAAAAAACTGATGGAAAAGGAGTATCTGCCGGACTACAAGCTCGGAATAGAGTACCGTGACATCCAGTCCGAAGACAACATGCTCATGTTCACCGTCAGCGTGGAGCTGCCTGTCTGGCAGTCGAAATACGAGGCCGGCACCCGCGAGGCTGAACGAATGCAGGCGGCGAGCCGGGCAGCGCTGGAGGCCGCAGAACGCCAGAGCGCCTTCGACGTGCAGGACGCGCACTTCAAACTGCAGACAGCCCTGCGCACGTTCAACATGTACCGCACCGATCTTGTGCCCCAAGCTGAGTCCCGCTTCAGCACCAGCGAAGCCGGGTATCAGGAGGGAAAGGTGGATTTTCTTGACCTGCTCGAAAGCGAGCGGTTCTTGTTGAACACGAAAGTGATGACCGCCATGAGCGAGGGCGCAGCGGGCGTGCAGGCGGCGCGTCTTGAGCGGGCCGTTGGAGTTAACATGTCTTTCGTCTCACCTGACGACCACAAGGAAGAACCATGAAAAAACGCATCGTTCTTGCAGTCGCCGCCGGACTGTTAGCGGGATTGTTCATCGGCAGAGGGTGCTTGTCGCAACCGGCGCCCAGAGTGTCGGCAGGCACCGCGGTCACAGACGCTGCCCAAGTCTGGACGTGCTCCATGCACCCGCAGATCCGGCTGGCGCAGGCCGGCAACTGCCCGATCTGCGAAATGCCCCTGATCCCGGCGGCTGCGGCTCAGACTGGTTCCGGGGGAGTCCCCCTGTTGCAGCTTTCCGACCACGCGCTCGCCATGGCCCATGTAGAGACCACACCGGTCGCCCGCAGAAAGCTCTCCCGCGAACTGCGCGCGGTCGGGAAGATCCAGTACAACGAGTCCGCCCTCGCAACGATCACCGCGCGCGTCGACGGGTACGCCGAGCGGCTCTTCGTCGATTTCACGGGCGTCGATATCAAAGCCGGGGACCATCTCGCGGAGGTCTACAGCCCGGAGCTGCTCGTCGCCCAACAGGAACTGCTCATCGCGCTCCAAAGCGGCACGGGCGGACAGGCCGGACCACTGGCGGAGATGTCCAAGCTCAAACTTCGGCGCTGGGGACTCACCGAGGCCCAGATTCAGTCGCTGGTCGAACAGAAGAAGATCGCTGAACGCGTCACACTCTACTCGCCCATACAGGGGACCGTCATCGAGAAATCCATCATTCAGAATAGCGCCTTTAAAGCCGGCGACGCACTCTACCGCGTCGCCAACCTCGACACCGTCTGGGTTTATCTGGACATCTACGAATATGACCTTGCCTGGGTACGCTACGGTCAGCGGGTAGACCTGACCGCGGAGGCTCTGCCCGGGAGGACTTTTGAAGGCCGGGTCACGTTTGTGCAACCGATTGTGAACGAAGAAACCCGCACCATCCGGGTGCCGGTCCATGTGGGCAACAGCGACCACGCGCTCAAGCCAGGCATGTTCGTAAGCGCCGTCATCCGGTCAGTTTTGGCGTCCGACGGTACGGCTGCGGCCACCGGTGTCGAGGGCAAATTCTCCTGCCCCATGCACCCGCAGGTCCTGAAGGATCTCGCGGGCGCATGCCCGTTGTGTGACATGCCCCTGACGCTGATCCCCGGTGCGGCGGAAATCACGGCACCCCCAGCGCTGACGAACGCCCCGGGCGCTATCCGTTACGCCTGCCCTATGAAGTGCGAGGGGCCTAAGACGTATGACAAGCCCGGCAGTTGCCCGGTCTGCAACATGAAACTCAAGCCCCTGCCTGCCGCCGCGTTGGCCGTTGTGGCACCGCTCGCCGTGCCGGTCAGCGCGGTGCTGGACAGCGGAACCCGGAAATTGGTCTATGTCGAGAAATCCCGGGGCCTCTTTGAGCCGCGCGACGTTGTCCTGGGGCCTCGCTCCGGAGAGTTCTTTCAGGTGCTGAACGGCCTTGACGAGGGCGAGCGCATCGTGACCCGCGGCGGGTTTCTGATCGACAGCCAGTTCCAAGTCACCGGCCATCCGAGCCTGTTCTATCCCGGAGGACTGACGGGCGACTCGACCTTGCGCCAGCAAAAAGGAAAACCGGAGAAAGATATGACTGCGGGCCCCGCACCCGAAACACCCGTTGCACCGTCGCAACACAGACACTGACGGAGGTCCGGCTCTATGATCAATGCGCTTATCCGCTGGTGTTTGAAGAACCCGTTCCTGATGGGGCTCCTCGTCGTTGGCCTGTGCGTGACCGGTTACTTCGCCGTCGTGCACACGCCGGTGGACGCGATCCCGGACATCGGCGACAAGCAAGTCATCGTGTATGCCGACTGGCCCGGCCGCAGCCCGCAGGATGTCGACGACCAAGTCACATTCCCGCTCACGACGAGCCTGACGGGCACGCCCGGCGTAAAGACGATCCGCTCGATGTCGGGCTTCGGCTTTTCGATGGTCTTCGTCATCTTCAAAGACGAGGTCGATTATTACTGGGCCCGCTCGCGCGTGCTCGAACGCATGAACGTGGCCCAGCAGCGGCTGCCGTCCGGCGTCACGCCTGTGCTCGGCCCCGACGCGACCGCTCTCGGACAGATCTACTGGTACACGATCGAAGGCGAGGGCTTCGATCTGGCAGAGCTGCGTTCGATTCAGGACTGGTACGTGCGATACCAGCTCAACGCCGTCGAGGGCGTGAGCGAGGTCGCAAGCATCGGCGGCTTCGTCAAGCAGTACCAGATCGACATCCACCCGGACAAGCTCCGCGCACACCGCGTCACGCTGATGGACGTCTACGAGGCCGTCAGCAAGAGCAACATCGACGTCGGCGCAAAGGTGGTCGAGAGCAACGGCATCGAGTCCTTCATCCGAGGTGTGGGGTTCATCAAAACCGTCGGGGATCTCGAGCGGATCGTTATCCGTCAAGAGGGCGGCACACCGATCACCGTGCGCAATGTCGCGACCGTTCAGATGGGTCCCGACTTCCGGCGCGGCTCGCTGGACAAAGGCGGCGTTGAGACTGTCGGCGGCGTGGTGCTCATGCGCTACGGCGAAAACCCCCGCGCGGTGATGCGGCGGGTGAAAGCCAAACTCGCCCAACTGGAATCGGGCCTGCCGGCCAAAACGCTCGCGAATGGCCGGACATCGAAAGTCCGCATCGTGCCTTTCTACGACCGAACCACGATCGTCAACGAAACCATCGCCACGCTGCTGGAGGCGCTGAGCGAAGAGCTTCTGCTCGCCAGTATCGTGATCCTCTTTTTCCTGCTCCACCTCCGGACCACGGCCACTGTCTTGGCCACGCTTCCCCTGGCGGTGGCGCTCACCTTCATCCTGATGTATCTCTTCGGCATCGACAGCAACATCATGTCGCTGGCCGGGCTCGCTATCGCCATCGGCGACGTGGCCGACATGGGCATCATCATGTCCGAAAACATCTACCGCCGCATCGCCGCCGCGACTGAGGAAGAAAAGCGCGAGAAAGGCCACTTCGGACTCATCTATGAGGGCGCGACCGAGGTCGGCGGCGCGATCATCACCGCCGTCTCGAACACCATCGTGTCGTTCATCCCGGTCTTCTTTCTGACGGACCAGGAAGGCAAGCTCTTCCAGCCCCTGGCCTTCACCAAGACCTTCGCCATCGGCTCCTCTGTGGTGCTGGCGGTAACGGTGGTCCCGTTCCTCTGTTACCTGCTCTTCCGGCCGGTCAAGTGGCGCAACGGCATCGTCGCCCTCATGGCGGCCTCCATCGGGGCGGCCGTGGCATGCGTCACGCATCTGGCGTTCGTTTGGGGCCTCGCCAAGGGGACTGGGGCAGGCTGGCTGATCTCCTGCGCGGCCGGCGTCGGCGTCGCGCTCTGCGTGCTCCGTATGGCCCGCGAGCGCTTCCAGCCGCTGGAGGAGAATCGCGTCTCGCGCCTGATCGCCAGATGCTACGTCCCGACGCTGGGCTGGATTCTCGCGCACAAGAAAACATTTCTCGCCCTGCCTTGCCTCTTGCTCTTTGCCGGGCTGAGTGTCTGGCTGGGCCTTGGAACAACCCTTTATCCGGTCGAGTCCCTCATCAACCTCTTCGCCAGCGAAGCCGCGTCGCCAGCGCTCAAGCGGCTCATGTATGTTCCGCCGGACACAGCCGTCACCCGCCCGCTCGTCGAGTTCGACCACCTCCGTTGGGAGCGCGTGCGACACAAGAACGGGCGGGAGCAAAGTCGCGTCCGTTGGCGCCGCCCCGATCCGAAAGGGCAAGCCGATGAAACCGAGGCCGGAATAACGGTCCTCCGCGAGAAGCGTATCCTCCCCGGCTTGGGCCGGGAGTTTTTTCCGCCCCTGGACGAAGGCTCGTTCCTCTACATGCCTTCGCTGCTGCCGCAGGGTTCCCTCTCTCAGGCGATTCAAGTCAACAGCACCCAGGACCGTGCCATGGCCAGCGTCCCTGAAGTCGAATCTGTCGTGGGCAAGGTGGGGCGCGCCGAATCGGCGCTCGACCCCGCCCCGATCGGCATGATGGAAAGCATCGTCATCCTCAAGCCCGAGGACACGTGGCGGACGCGCCACGTCAAACGGTTCTTCTCCGACTGGCCCGACACCCTCAAGAAGCCGCTTTCGTGGCTGTGGCCAGAGACGCGGCGAATCACCAAAAACGAGATCCTGGCAGAGCTTCAGGAAAAGACCGCGATCCCCGGCGTATTGCCCACCTTTCTCCAGCCGATCCAGACGCGGCTGATCATGCTGCAGACCGGGTTCCGCGCCATGATGGGAGTCAAGATCTACGGGTCGGACCTGCGCGAGATCGAGCGGATCGGTCTGAGAATCGAACAGCTCCTGCACGAGGTGCCCGGAGCGACTGACATCGTCGCGGACCGCATTGTCGGCAAACCTTACATCCAGATCGAGATCGACCGTGACCGCATCGGACGTTACGGCGTCAACATCCGGGACGTGCAGGATGTCATCGAAATGGCTTTGGGCGGAATGAACCTCACCGAGTCGGTCGAGGGACGCGAACGCTACCCCATCCGCATCCGTCTGGCCCGCGATTTCCGGGAGGACGCCGAAGCCATCCAGCGGATCAGCGTGCCCACCTCATCAGGCGCACAGGTGCCGCTGGCGCAACTCGCCGCCATCACGACCGTTCTGGGACCGCAGGAGATCAAAGGCGAACGCGGACTCCTCGTCGGGTACGTCACCATGAACACCCGTGATCGCGACGAGGTGTCCGTCGTCAACGATGCGGAGGCTCACCTCCGGCAGGCTCTGAAGGACGGGCGGCTGCAATTGCCTGCGGGCTATTACTGGGAGTGGTCCGGCCAATTCGAGAACCAAGTCCGGGCCATGGCCCGCATGCGGATACTCGTGCCCGTCACGCTGGGCATCATGTTCGTCATGCTCTACCTCGGCTTCTCCCGCTGGTGGTTCGCCCCCGTGATTTTCTTCGGCGTGCTGGTCTCCGCCAGCGGCGGCTTCATCATGCTCGCCCTCTGGGGCGTGAACCTGTCGGTCGCAGTATGGGTCGGCTTCCTCGTCCTCTTCGGCGTCGTAGACGATGACGGCGTGATCGTCGCCACCTATCTGGAGGGCGTTTTCAAAGACCGCTCGTTCGCCTCGGTCGCCGAAATACGCGCAGCCACCATCGATGCCGGGCTCAAGCGTATCCGACCCTGCCTGATGACCACCGCGACAACGGTCTTCGGTCTGATGCCCATCTTCTGGGCCACGGGGCGCGGCTCGGACGTCATGAAACCGATGGCGATCCCGTCCGTCGGCGGCATGTCGGTCAGCCTGATCACCCTGTTCATCGTACCCTGCGTCTTTTGCGCGGTGGAGGAGTGGAAGTGGAAACGGGCTTCCGAAAAACCAGCATAAAGACAGCCGTCTTCTCATAGGCTTGAGGTTGCGTTCATGAACCGATGACCCGGCTCTGGGCGTCGTTTGCGTTGGGCCATTGAAAACACCCCTGCTTTGTCTTCCGACCGCGCCTTGTTCATTTGCCTGACGTATCCCGCGATCTGGGAGCGGGACGGGCGGAAGGTTAAACGTCATCTTGACACTTTCGGGAAAAGGTGTTGCCGGATCGGTGCTTTTTTCGCGTGGGCGTTGGAATATCAGACAAGGGGTGCACCGCATTTCCATTTGTTGGCCCGATTCCCTGACTCATGGGATATCAGGCGGGTGCGTGAATGGGTCGCTTCAAGCTGGTTTGACATTGTCGGATCGGGAGATGAAAAGCATCTGAGGGCCGGAACCTCTGCGGAGTGGGTCAAAAATCCTGAGTGTGAGGGCTGGTATATCGGACACTATCTAGGCAAAGAATATCAAAAGACAGTTCCTGACGGAGTGACACTGACAGGGCGCATGTGGGGCATGATCGGGTGCTGTTTGATCGAACGTGATAGTATCCGGCCCATAGATGAAACGGTAAAACAACGTAAGATAAAGGCGTATGAGAAGTCGT
>MWEJ01000009.1 GCA_002071025.1 Verrucomicrobia bacterium ADurb.Bin070
TTGGCTGTTAACCAATTGGTCGCAGGTTCGAATCCTGCCGCCGGAGCCAGTTTCAAACCCCGTTTTTGTTGGAAAACCCCAATGAAAACGGGGGTTTTCGTTTTCGGCTTTTTTGAAGGGCGAATTTTGACTCCCTGTGAAAACGTCTGAAATTCCACCACTAATTCCACCACTAAACTCTTCTGATTTTCAATAAGGTTGGGCGCAAACGGTTTTTTTCGCCTGCACCCCACCCAGTAAAAACGAAACGCCCTCTACCTCATTGAGTCGGTGACAGGCAGGCATCCAGAGCGGCCGCTAGATCCGCCACGCCGGGCCGGTTCAGTTTCCGGTCACAGACCAGGCCGCCCGAGGAGTCCCAGCGCGTGACGCGGATAATCGGCGCGTTGCCTCCGCCCGTCCAGCGGTAGGCCGCGTTGGACTCCCACGGGTTCAGCTCGCGGACAAGGACGATGTCCTCTCGAGCCGGCATTCCCGAGGCGGCCAACGCAGTCTCGAACCTTGTGCAATAGCCGCACAAGGGGTGCCCGGCAACAACCACCAGCGTCCTACCCGCCGCCCGCGCCTCGGCCGCGGCGCCTTCCACGTCCGCGTTCGGGTTCAGCGCTCGCGGCCGCCCGAGGGAGGGAGGCGCGGCCCCTTCAGCCGCGCCGCCGTCAGGCGCGGCGCTCGCGGCGCAAGGCCCTGCGCCTGCTCCAGGCGCGCCTCGCCCTCGCGCGGGAGCTGCCCCTGCCGCCCGCGGGCAAGCCCGCCCGCGAACCCATGCCCGCGCCCGTCTGCCGCCGCTGCAAGACGCCGATGCAGGCGGTGGAACAACTCCGTCCCGAACCGGCGCGATCCCCGCACTCCGCCGCGAGAGGACCTCCCGCGTGAGCGCGGCCCGCACATCCCCGACGCCCCCGGCAGGACGCCGCGCCCGCGCGGCCGTCCCGCCGCCGCTTTGCGCCCGGGCGGGAAAACGCGCCCCGCAGGTCCGCGAGCGCCTCCGCCGCCGCGCTTCCGCGCGCCTCGTTCCCCGGCCGGCGGGCAGACCTCATCGCCTGAAAACGGCCAGGCCGCGCGGATGCGGGACCCGCGCGGCCTGATAAATCCATGGGGCCACGTGCGCGCCCTCCCCCAACCCGCTTAGTCCAACCAGGGTTTCACGGCGTGTTCACGCGTGAAACCCTTTCATGGTTCTGCCTTATTTCGGATCGGGAACGGAAAGACACTTGCATATTTTGAAGGCTAAGCGATCCGAGATATCGGTGTGCCTCGGTACGGCTTCAATCCTGCCTGTGTTGACACTCGCCCAAAGGGAATGGGAGCCACCTTCGCGCTTCAGGTAACACCCATTTTGGCGTAGGTGTCGCAGGAGTTCGTTACGTTTCATCCAACCGCCACCAATTCCCGCATTGCTGTTGTCGGCAAACCGCGCAGTGCGTCTTCCCGACGATCAGCTAGTATCAAATCGATGGCCTCAGCCAGGTTCTTCAGGCATTCCGCCTTTGTCTTACCCTGTCCGTTAGCTCCCGGAATCTCGGGACTGTAGGCAATGAACCACTTCCCGGCCTGTTCCACGATTGCTGTAAACTCATTGTGCATCATCTCACCTCGTTTTGGCGTAAGTGTATCATTTTCCAAGCCGCCTTCTCAACCGCCATCCGTCCTCCATCGCTCTGCGTATTTCTTCCGTCCGCGAAGCAGGGCTCCACCTTTCTTGAGCAGGATGATGTACTCCCCTGATTCGAGAGACATAACAATGGTAGTGTCTGGAGAGTCGTCTGAAACCGGATTGTATTGAATCTGCCTCCAATCGACGCCGTTCTTCTTTAATTCAGTCTCCGTTTTTTCGTCGAGAATTTCTGCAAGTGTTCGAGGGCTGGAGAACCCATGACCTAAGGCCTCTGCTTCTAAGGCCTTTTCCGTCATGGCCCTATATATTGTTCCAAGACAACGCCCTTTGGCATCCAGACAGTGCATATCCCATGCGTTTCGCAAAACGGGATACATCACCAGAGCCAGAAGGCATGTGCCGACAGCGATCAATATGGCTGTCTTTCTCTTCTTCATGTCTTTCAGAACGTTCAGGGTGACGGTTCGTCTGGAGACGCGCTCGGCGCGGCTTCAGACGATACCTGTCCAACCTTTGTTTTCAGCACCTTGGGCGGCGAATACTCCATGATGTAACTGCTTTATCCCAATCATGTCAATCCTGTAATCCGAAACCCCGCTGCCGCGCCTCTGGAATCAGCACGACGTCGCTCTTCGGGCCTTGCCATCGGGCGCTGAAAGTTCTTGACCATAAGGCATCTCTGGAATACTCTCGCGAACACTTTTAGAGGGTATAACATGCAATATTCACGAACCGGTGTCGCTTGCAGAATATCTTTTTCTAGGCTCCTTCACAGAGTCCCATTCCAGGGCCTATGCGGGTGCGTCACGCTGCTCGCTGCGCTGCTGTTTCTTGCCGCCACAGCATCTGCCCAGATGCTGGAATCCTTCGAGAGCTCTACCTTTCCGCCACCCGGATGGACCAAGAAAAATCTTCAGGGCGGGTCGGGGTGGTATCAACTCCCGATAGGCGTTATGCCGCTTCCCGGCTGGGGGAACGGGACGAGTTCCGTCCCGGCGACAGCCGAGGCGGGCTCTCACAACGCCTATTGTTCCTGGACCACAGGCGGCGGTTCCTCGGAAGGTTATCACAACGACCAATGGCTGATCTCCCCCCGACTGAGCGGCCTGACCCCCAGCTCGACGTTATCCTACTGGCTCCGTTTCTGTTTCACCAACTTCCCGGACACGGTGTACGTGCGCATCTCCACCACCGGCCCGGACCCAGCGAACTTTACCATCATCGCTCAAACCAACGTGTGGGCGAGAAGTAGCGGCGGGAGCCAATTCCCGCCCTGGTTCAAGCGCACGATCAAGCTGGGCGACTTTGGCATCCCGCCGGGAACGCCTATCTGGATCGCGTTTCAGGAATACGCATGGGATAACGTACACGACGGCGCGGCCATCCAACTGGATGTCATCTCCTCGGACCTGACCGCACCGCCACAGCCGGCCACAAGCCCGACATCGCTGACGTTCGATGCCTACATCGATGGGACGAATGCTTCCGACAAGACATTCTCGATCCAAAATATCGGCTGCAGCGGGCTGAGCTTTTCAAATCGCCTGACCTTCGGATCAGGGCCACCAACTGGCTGACCTTGTCGGGGCCGTCAATTGGAACCGTCGCGCGGATGGACAGTCAGGTCTATACCGCCGCCGTGGCGCATACCGGCCTGGACCTGGGTTCGTACTGCGCCACGAACGTCATCACCATCCCGGGTGCAACCAACAGTCCGCTTCGAATCCCCATCACATTAAACGTCATTCGGCGTCCCCAAACCGTTGCTTTCCCAAATCCGGGATCCCAGCTCACGACGAATATCGTGCATCTTGCAGGAACAGCCAGTTCGGGTCTGCCACTTTTCTACTCCTTGTATTCCGGCCCCGGCAAGCTTTCTGAAGGCTCCAATCTGACCTTCACCGCCGCCGGCGTGGTCAAGGTGATGGCCTGGCAACTCGGCGACCCACTCTGGGACTGTGCCCCGCCTGTTACGATCTCAATCAATGTCACCAAGGCGGGCCAGGCCATTGATTTTCCCGCCATCGGCAACCTCTGCGTAACCAGTACGGTGCCGCTCGCGGCAACGGCGTCAAGCGGACTGCCGGTTACGTTCGAGGTGGCTTCGGGGCCGGCGGTCATCTCCGAGGGCACAAACCTCGCTTTCACCGGCCCCGGTGTCGTCAGCATTCTGGCGTCGCAGGCGGGCAACGCGATGTACGAAGCCGCCCCGCCTGCGTCCAATGCATTCCGGGTGAGTGATCTCTACTCGTTAACGGTCGTTTCTCCCTACGGAACCGCTTGTCCTGCGGCAGGCGAGCATACCTTCTGGGAAGGAACGGTCCTGACCAACACGGTCAGCACACCGGATACGTATGGTGCCACGCAGTATGTCTGCGCGGGCTGGGTCATGAGCAGCCATGCGCCAACTTTGGGAGCGGGTACACAGGTCGTCATGACCGTAACCAACAGCTCCGTCCTGACGTGGCAATGGTCGACGAACTACTGGCTGGTGCCCGCCGCCGGACCGAACGGCTCGATCGACGCCAAAGGCGGCTGGTGCATGGCTGGCACAACAACACAGATAACCGCGACCGCGGACTCGTACTATCACTTCGCGAACTGGTCCGGTGATGCTGCGGGAAGCGCAAACCCACTCAACCTGCTGATGAACACGCCAAAATCCGTGACCGCGCATTTTGAGGAAAACCGGACCACCAGCCGGCCAACGCCGGAATGGTGGTTGGCGAAACACGGCATCACCAACAACTTCGAGGCGGCAGTCAATGACGATCCGGACCATGACGGTGCGCCGACCGGCGACGAGTATGTCATGAACACCGATCCGACCAACGGGCTATCCGTCCTGCGCCTGACCGGCATCGTTCCGTCAGCCACTGGATGGATACTGACGTGGCCATGCGCCACGGACCGCGTATATGACGTACAGTTTACCCGCACCCTGTCGGATCATGCCTGGTTGCCTGTGCCGGGCAAGACCAATCTCATGTCGACCACGGAGAGATTGTCCATAACGAATCCCCCGGACGCGGACGCGCGCCAGTTCTACCGCCTGAAGGTGCGCTTGCCGTAAACGCCCGCGTTCGGTGCCCGCTGTCCCTTCTCAGGTCCACGGCCATACGCGTTCTCGTGTACGTGAACGCGTACCGCTTTGCTGTGAACGTGCAGGCCCCCTCTGCGTTAAGAAACCAGAACCCTGAAACCAGAAACCCGGAACCCCCAATCACTTCACGCGCGACGCGGCCTCCAGCAGATCGAGGACCTGAAGACGCACGCTGTCCATCGTTCCGCGATCTTTGGCGACATGCCAATAGAGGCGTTCCGGCTTCACGGCAGCCACCGCCTCAGCCACACCGGCAGACAACACGCGCTCGGCCTCCTGCACCCACGGCGCATCGCGTCCGGCAGCGCGCGCCTGGTCCGTGAGATCCCGGAGCATGCAGAGCGCCTCGTAATCTTGCACGCCTTCGCGCAGGGCCTCGCTGTGCTTGCCGTCCAGCACGCTGTCCGGGCCCACGAAATAGGGCGAGTATTCGATGCCCGACTGGGCATAGGTGCGCCACGAATCCCCGATGCCGCCGCCGCAGCCCAGGGCCCAGTAGAAGGAACCCTTGGCACCGAGCTGAAACGCCAGCCACGCCTGCGCGCGATGATAGGTGACCGGGTCCAGCAATTTGGCTGGGCCGCTGCACGAGTACAGCCAAAGGGTTTTCCCCGCTGTCTGCTGGCGCACGTAGAAATCGCGGAACGTCGCGCCCTGCTGAGTCATCATCGGCGTGTTGGGGCAGAGGACATCGTGCAGGGCATACATCTCGGGGGCACCCTTGGCCGGATCAGTGTAGGTCGGATCGACGAACAGCGTCACGCCGAGGCGAGCGGCACGCACGGCCCGCGCCCACGCGATCAAGATCTCGTCCTGACTGCGCTCATGCGGTTCATCCACCAACAGGATGACCATCTGGCTCGCCTTCAAGCCCTGCCCCTCCAGATGCCGGACCCAGGCCGCGAGCCAAGCCCCGACCATAGCCGTGAAGCGCGGCGTGCCCATCTTCTCGCCGTGAAACGCAGGACCGACAGCAAAGAACACGCAATAGTTGCGGGCCCCTTGCCAACGCGCCGTCCACTCGTCCCAGAGCGTGTGGTCCAGCTCGTCGGCATTGAGCAGGCGGCCGGTTTCGTCGAAACGCGCCCCCTTGGGAAAGACGGCGGGTGTCGCCCAGGGGCTGTCGACATACAGATCGCGCATCAACGCCAGATTGGGCGCGAGATTACCGGGCGCGCGGTAGTAATCAGCGTCCCCCTGCACATAATCCCAGCCGCCCACATGCAGCCGCGGCTGGCGTGGAAACTCGAGAGTGCGCAGCCGCACGCGCACGGCCACGTCTCGACGGAAATCTATCGGCGGTGCATCGATCAGCAGATGTCCTTCGTGGACATCGGGCGGCGCGGCGGGACGGCGGCAGGAGAGCCACACCTGCCGTGTACAGCCCGCCGGCACATGGAGCGTGCAGCGGCCCTGACCGTCGGGAACAAGCGGCCGCAGCGCGGCCATCACCGGCTTGCGGCTCTGCGTATCGGTCGGCACCACCTCGCGCAGCTCCAGGTTCAGCGCGGCCGGCAGGCCCGTCAGCCGCAACGTAAACGGCAGCGCCCGGTCATGCGGATTCGTGAGGTTCAGCGCCTCGCCGCGCACCTCGCCGCGCATCAGGTCGAGCGACAACGCCGACATCTCCTCTCCCGTCGGCGGCAGGTCGGTCAGCGCGAGCGGATCCCAGCGGTTTCCCTGCCACAGGCGCGGCTGCGTCACGCCGACCGCCCGCAGGACCGGCGCATTGAGCGCCAGAATCCGTTCGTGTGTCTCGCCATACGGCAGCACGGTCTGCAGGGAACCGGGCATCTCCGCCGCCGTGCCGGCGATGGCCTCGCGCAGTCGGTCCGCCTCGCCTTTGTGCGCCGCCAGCGCCGCGGCCACACCGTTGGACGCCGCCTGACTGAAGATCTCGGCCAGATCTTGGCGCAGCCGCGCCGCCACGCCGGACTGAATACAGGTCTCGTTGTAGAACCGGGCAGGATCATCGCTCTGGCGGCCCGGCATTGCTCCGCTCATCCAGTCATCAGGCCCGCGCCACACTTCAATCTCATCCACAAAGCAAAAGGGGCGCGCAGCAGCGATGACGCACACGTAGCGGCCGCGGCCTTTCAAACGGTCCGAGGCGAACCGGAAGGCTGCATAAGCCCCTTGCGGCGGCTTCGGCCCCTCGTCATTCCCTTCGCAAAGGTCTCCCAGGTACGTCCACGTTTTACGGTCCTCGCTCGCCAGCACATACAGGCACTCAGGCCAAGCCACGCCGGCAACGCCGGCCGCCGTGCTCCATGACACCCCGCAGATCGGCTCCACGCGTCCCAGGTCGATCGTGCAGAAGACCGGCGCGACGCTGCTCCATCCCACCGTGCCGGTCTGCGTCCAGAAATAGCCCTTCACATAAGTGCCGTCCGTCAGTTGCGTCATGTCTCCGGCATCCGTGCAATACCGGTAGCTCGGGACCGGCGTCAGGGTGTACGGTTTGTTCAGCGCCACATTCACCGGTGCCGCAGCGCAGGCTGATGCCGCGGCCGCCATGATCCAGATCCCCGCATCACGTTGCATGTTGTCCTCCGATCCCCGCAGCGGTCTTGGCTCGCTTCCGCGGCCCGCATCCGCACGCGTGACATACTTGAAACTCTACCGTTTCCTTACCCTGCATGCAATCCTGCGCATGCCTCATTTTCTGGGTTCCCTTCCTCTCGAAGACGTGTTACTTTTTAAACGGTGGTTATGGTCGTAACGATTGGAGAGTACTATGAACCTGTCGCGGATTGTGGTTGTGTGTGCCTTTTTCACTCTGGCACAAAGCGTGCAGCGAGCACTTGCCCAGACGCTCATCTGGACGCCGGCAGCGCCGGGCGCGTCATGGGACTCCGCCTCGCTCAATTGGCTCGATAACGGCACGCCCTCTGCCTGGGTTCCCGGCGCGAGCGCCGTTTTCCCGGCCGCCGCGTCAGGCTCCCTGATCGAAATCGCCGAGGATCTCACCGCCCTTTCCGTCTCTTTTGATACCGGCGCCTCGGGTGTCACGCTGGCCGGCGCGGGGCGTCTGCGGACCGCGTCCATCACGATCGCCGACGCCGCCGCCACCAATGCGGTCGCCACCGAAGTGCTCGCGTTGAACGGACTCACGGTCACCGGTCCCGGCGCGGTCGCTTTGGGACGCGTATACGGCCGCGTGACGCTGGTCTCCGGTACCCTTCTGGCCGCCGCCTCGGATCTCGCCACCGCGCTCGTCCAGGCCGACGGCGGCACCTTGCAGACTCTCGGAGCACCGGACCGTGCCGGCAATCTGTTGGCCAACGATTCATTCGAAGACCCCTCGCTCGACGCCAACACCTACAAGTACGTCAGCGTCGGCGGGACCGGCATCATCACGGCATGGGGAACCGCCACCGCGGCTTACATCGCGCGCTGCTACCCGACGGAGCCGACGTCCACCTGGATCTCCGGCGGCTCGGTCCCGGACGCCAACCACGTCCTGATCGTGCAGCGCCACGGCTCAGTCACCCAATCCTTCCAAGTGGCCACCTCCGGCTATTACCAGCTCGCGTTCGATCATTTCCGGCGCCGCGGCTTCCCGCCGCACCTGATCACGCCGTCCATCGACGGCAAACGTTTCCCTCCGATCCTGACGGTTCACGACCAGTTCGACACGGCCCATTACACCTCGGTGCCGGTCTATCTGGCCGCCGGCACGCATAACGTCGGCTTTGAGGGCTGCGGCACCTGGTATGATTCCTCCACCATGATCGACCTCGCGATCATCGCCCCGCCTTCGGCCACCCAGCCCTGCCGCGCGCTCGGCGCGGACTCCTCGGTCACGCTGACGGCCGGCGGCACCGCGCTGCTCAATCACGCCGGCAACCTGCCGCTGGCGTTCCTGGATGCCGCCGGCAACGTGGCAGGGCCCGGCACCTGGTCCGCCTCGGCCCATGCCTATGCCTATGACACCGCCTGGCAGCGTCGGCACCGGTCGACGATGTCTCCTCGACACTCGCGTTCCATGGCGACGCCTCAATTCCCTCCGCACTCGCCCGTCATCTGCTGGTTACCGCGCCCGCCACGATCAGCGGGGCAGGCGTCACGCTTTCCAATCTCGTGGCCACCTTCGACGCCACGCCCCGCATCACCGCGTTCGCGCCAGCCGCCTTCACGGTCCCACTGGCTGTCCCGGTAGTCGCGTCAGGCAATCCGGACATCACCAATGAGGCGAACGTTCATCCGTTCTCGCTCTTCATCGACGCCGCAGCGCCGGTGACCCTGAACGCGCTCTCCAACCACCGTTACGCGGCCTTTGTCAAGACCGGTCCGGCCGCCGTCACCTTGACGCAGCCGCTCGACAGTGCGCCCAACACGTACCGGCCGCAAGCCGGGTTCGCCGTGTACGACGGCGAACTGATCCTGCCTTCGTTCGTCACCAACAGCGCTACGCCCAATGAAACGTTCATCCACGCGCTGCCGGCGCGCAGCGCCGCCCTGACGCTCACCCAGGCCTCGCCTTTCCGCGGCGGCAACATCGTGTTGGGCGGCGACGGCGCGCCTTCGCTGAATATCCTCGCCTCCGTAACCAACTCCGGGCGCACGCTGCTGCACGCCGCCGTGAACACGCTGCAGATCGCCGGCGGCGCCCTTTACTCGACCGCCTGCCTCGGGCGCGACGGGCGCGTCTCCGATATCGACGGCAAGGGAGTGATGCTCAAAACCGGCACAGGCACCCTGGAGGCGCGCGGTGTGCCCCCGGGCACCGACTATTTCGGTTATCTCGGACAGACCGTCATCCGAGCCGGAACGCTCCGCATCCTGGCCGACGACACTCCGGCCGGCAACGGCGGCGCGCTCGGCCAGGCCCCGGTTTCTGTCCCGATCCTGCTCGGCGACGCGCTCACCGGCGCGGGTGACGATCCGACACTGGAACTGGCCGGCGGTGCCTCGCTCGTCGCCCACAATATCGTCGTCTCCGACACGTTGTCCGCGCAGGCCGCGCTCGCGCTGAACGCCGTGACGACCGCCCGTTTCACCGGTTCCGTGACCCTGTATGACGCGCTCCGCCTCAGCGGTCCCGCGACCGCCGCGGTCACCTTCGGCACGCTTTCCGCGCCCTCCGCGCCGCAGCCGCTGCTCCTCGACGGAATCGGCAGCCTGACCGTGAATGACGCGTCCGGCGTCACGCTGGATCTCGCCGACCGCGGTCTGGCCCTTTCGCCCGGCACCGCCGCGTCCGCCGCGTTTCACGCGCTGACCGCTGATGGCGCCGCCTTCACCTTTGAATTCTCCTCTGACAACGACACCGTGACCGCCGGCTCGCTGGTTCTGTCGAATGTGACCGTCAAAGCCGTTTACGCCGGCACCGAGCTGCCGTTCGCCGAGCCCGGCACGTATGTTCTTTTCACGGCCCCCAACCTTTCCGCCAATCCGCCCTCTTTCACGGTCAGCAATCCGGTCGCCGATTTCACCTACGGCTTCAGCCAGTCCGGCGACAGCATCACGCTGACGATTACCGCCTCAGCCGGCAACCCCACCACCTTCTGGGTCCACCCGACGTCCGGCAGCTTCGCCTCCACCGCCAACTGGAGCGCCGGAACAGTTCCCGACGCCACCTCCGACGCCACGCTCGGCTCCGCGATCACGAATGACGCCATCGTAACGCTCACGGCGCCCGCCGCCGTGAACAGCCTGCGCATCGTGCACCCCGACGCGCGCTACACACTGGCCGGCGACATCACGACGCCGCTCACGCTCGGCAGCCTCAGCCTCGATGACGGCAGTCACATTCTCAGCGCGCATCTCCAGCCGGCAGGCGCAGAGCCTCTCCCGATCACCCTGGGTGCCGGCGCCGCTCTGACCTTCTCGAATGCCGCGTTGCGAGGCGGGCTGGCGGGCGCGACCGCGGCCACACTCACGGGAACGACCGCGCTCACTCTGGATGGCTCAGGCTTCACCGCCACTCACACCGGACCGCTCGCGGGGACGGGCACGCTGACCCTCAACGCCTCCGGCGCAACCCAGACACTGGCCAACCGCGACACGCTCGCACAAACGCCGCTCGCGGTCGGCGCGGGCACGCTCGTGCTGGATGCCGCGCAGTTCGGCGCGTCAGCCACACTGGCGTCGGGCACGACCCTCTCCGCCGTGTCTCCCGCGACCAACGGTTTGACGGCCTTCTGGTACAACGGCACCTACACCAACGCCGTGCTCAGCCGCGCTGTTCTCGAAGCGGCTGCCGCCGGAACACCAAGCGCCATCTCCATCTTCTCCGGCACAGGCGGCGGCTTCGCCATCTCCGACCTCCGTCCGCTGGCACCGCGCAACGACTGGTGGCTGCTGGTGCTGCGCGGCACCCTCCAGATCCCCGAAGCCGGCGATTATATGTTCCATCTTGAGACTGATGATCACAGCATCCTTGCCATCGACGGACGCGAGATCGCTGTCAAGACACCGGTCGGCACCACCCACGTGAATGCCGGCCACCTCGCCGCCGGGCCGCACGACATTCTCATCGGTCTCGTGCAAGTCACGGGCGGCGCCTACCTGCGCGTTCACACCTCGCGCATGTTTGCGCCCAAGACCACGCTGCCGACCGCCTGGCTCACGCCGATTTCAGCGCTCTCAACCGTCAGCGGCGCGGGCGCGCTCGCGGTCGCGAACGGCGCGCATCTGCGCCTCACCTACGGTGGCGCCGGCTATCCGCAGACCGGCGGCGCGGGCTCGGTCATCCCGTACTTCTCCGCCGCGCGCCCCCTGTTTTCCGGCGGCGCGGACGCCGTGTTCAACAAGCAGGGCGCACTGGACATCGCCACCTTCGCCACAGCCGCCACAGGCGGTTTCGCGGGGCGCTTCGTGAACAGCGCGGGACGCACCACGCTGGCGGCGCCCGGCATCCTGGCCCCCTCCGCACGGCTCTCGCTGTACGACAACGCCGGATTCACCCTGGCCGCCGACCAGACCGTAGCCGCCCTCTCAGGCACGGGCGGCTTCGCCCTCGGCGCGCCGGCCACGATCACGATCATCCACAACGACGCCGACTGCGGCATCTCCGCGGACAAGACCTACACGCATGCCATCGATTTCGGCAGCAACAGCGGCCTCGCGGTGGGCGCCATCAACGGCGTGCCGTTCCTCTCCACGACCGCCACCGCCGGCACCTGCACCGGCACCGACGGCCTCCCCTACGGGTTCAAGGACATGCCGCCTGCATCCGGCAATACAGGCAACAGCGCCACCGCCGCTTCCGGCAACCTGCACAAGCTGCTCTATGACATGAACTACGAGGGCCGCAACCTGGTCTGTGAACTCAACGGACTCACGCCGGCCAAAGTGTACGAACTGCGCATCTACCAGCGCTGCTGGGGCGGCGCCAGCGTCAATGACAACCGCAACCAGCTTCTCGGTTTCATCGCCAACGACGCCGGCCGGATCGATCACCAATTCTCGTTCAGCGCCGACCTGACAAACACTGCCTACTATGTCGCCTACCGCTACCGGCCGTCGCCCTCCGGCTCGCTGCGCGTGCGGCTCACGCCCCACATGTCCAACAACACCCTGCACCTCTACGGGCTCACCAACGAAGAGGTGCCGGCCGGCACCGCGTCCCCCGCGCCAGCCGCCACGCTCACGCTCGCGCCGGCCGCCGACGAGTCTGCCGAGTATGCCGGCGCGTTCACCGGCAACGGCACCGTCACGGTGAACGGCCCCGGCACCCAGATCTTCTCCGGTCCGAACGTCGCTCCCGGCGGGCTCTCGGTCATCGGCGGTGCCGCCGCGCTGCATGCCGGCGCCGTCCTCGACGGACCGGCCGCCGTCCAGGCCCCGGGCGCACTGCACACCGCAGGAGCGGTCGCGATCGGCGGGCTCGGCGGCGACGGTGCGCTCGCCCTCGGCCTGCCGGCTCCTGGCGATGCCTCGCCCTCGGCCCCGCACATCGCCTTCCTCTCGACGGACGCCTCCACCGGCCTCTCGCCGGACAAGACCTACACCCACCTGTACGATCTGGGCAACGTGGGCCCCGCCGTCGTCAACGGTATCACCTTCAGCAAGGTGACCGGTAACACGGCCACCTTCACCGCATCGCCAGTCCTCTCTTCACACGCCGGCAACGTCCTCACCGGCACAGCGCTCGGCCCGGTGCCGACCGATTCCGGCCTCTTCGCACTGCTCACGGACATGTGTTACGTGGCCGGGGCCACGCCCGCGCCCAAAAACACGACCCTAACCCTCTCCGGGCTCACGCCGGGGCGCCCGTACGAAGTGCGCATCTACAACCGGTCGTGGGGCTGGGGCGGCGCCCGCCAGCAGTTCGTTGATTTCTGCAGCACGCTGGACGGACGTTACCGCGACAGCATCTTCTTCAACCCGGACGCGCTGTTGCCCAACGCCCTGGTCTACCGCTATGTCCCGGAAGGCACCACACTGAGCATCCGCGTCTCGAACACCACCGACAACAACGGCTGGCACATCTACGGCGTGACCAACGAAGACCTCAGCGACCCGGATGCGGAAGCGTGGGACGGCGGCTTGACGGTCTCGGTCCCGGCGGGACGCACCGACGCCTTCGCAGGCACGCTGGCTGGCCCCGCCGCGTTGACGAAGAGCGGCGCGGGCGTTCTGCTGCTGAGCGGTTCCTCGGACGCAAGCGGTCCGATAACGATCGCTGCGGGCAGTTTCGGCGTGGCGTTCACGAACGACGCCCCGCTCACGGCCGGCCCGGTTGCTTTCGCGGCCGGCACCGCGTATGTCTGGGACTGGAGCTCCGCAGGCGCGGGCGGCACGTTGTCTGCGGGCAACGTCACCCTGCCCGACCCCTTCACGATCACAGCAGGGCGGAGCGGTCACCCGCCCGCCCGCTGGCCGGTCCTGGTCTCGGCGGACACGCCCATCGGGGTGCCTCTTGAGGCGATCACACTCGCCGACTTCCCGAACTCTGTGAAGGCCGAGTATTCGGCCGACGGACGGACCCTCTTCCTGACCAACCAACGCGGCACGCTCATCTGTATTGAATAGTCGGCCCATCGCGACAGACGCTGGCAGGTCGTTCCGGGGTTTGATATGGTGGCGCTTGTCATGAGTGACGTATCCGACAGGACACCGACGCAACCGACGCATGCCGAGGAGCTGCTTGCCCGCCGCAACCGCGAGACCGGCAACCTGCTGCTCTCCGAGCGTGCGGTCTGGTATGTCACCCTGCTCAGCTCGCTGCTGGCCTTTCGCCGCAAGCATGAACCTGAACCGCTTCATGACGACTTGTTCGCGGCCGTACGCGCCGAGCTGGACGGTGACGGGTATACGGCTGACGCCTTCAATCAGGACATCCGCCAACTGCTGCTCTGGGGGCTTATCACCGACCGCCTGGAGAAAGAGCGGCTGCGCGGGTATAAAGACACGCGCCGGCGTAAATTCCGGTATCGGATCACCGATGAGGCGGCCGCGTTTCTGCTCTGGCTGGAAGCCCGGCTGCGCGCCGACCAGGAACCGGCCGACGCCGACACGCGCGACCTGCTTTCCGAGGTGATCGGCACCCTGCGCGAGACGGCGCGGCTCTTCAACAAGACCGGCGCCGACGCGCTCGACTATGAGACCGCGCGCGGCGTTTTTTATCGCCTCACGCGGATGGGCACCCTCACCGAGAGCGCCAGCCAGGCGCTTGGCGACTTCAACATCCGGCTGCTCGGGTTCGCGAGCGGACGTTTCGACGCGGCCGAGGCGCGCGCCATTCTGGCCGAGTTGGAACGCTTCCTGAAGCAGTTCCTGAACCGCATCCACACGTTGCGCACGGAAATCTCGCCTGAAATCAGCAAATTACGCCAAGGGCGTTATGCGGCGCGCTGGCAAGCCTGCCTGGCCATCATGGAAGAAGAGGCACGCGCGACCCCGCACCTGATGCGCACCCGCCTGCCGCATCCCGATCGGACGCTGGCGGATCTGGCCGCCTTTTATGCGGCGGACGGCGCGCTCGAACAGTTGTGTGCCCGCGTCAGCACGGCCGCCCTCCTGGTCTGGCGCAAACTTTACACCCACCTGCGTGAACTCGAACGCCGCAGCCATCGCCTGGAAGATTTGCGCGCGCGCATCGGGGAGATCGCCGCGCTTCCGGCCGACGCCGTTCCTCGCGCCTTTCTCGGCGGGTTGCTGGCGCCGGCACGCCTGATCGGTGACATGCATTTCTGGGATGAAAATGAAAAAGCCCGGCCGCCCGAACCGCGCTGGGAACGCCAGCGGATGCGCGAGGAAGTCTCCCTCTGGCTGGATGAAAAGCCGCGCACGCCCGGCCGTCCGCCTCAATCGCTCGAAGAGGCCCGCCTGCGGGCCTTGGCGCAATGGATGGCCGCCCGAGGGATCAGCCCGCCCCCGGAATGCGGTCCGGTGCGCATGTCACAGGGCACCTTCCGCGAATTTGACGATTTTCCGCGCTTGATTGAACTTGGCCGCAGCGGTTTGCTCGGCCATGGCGCGCGCCTCGCCCGAATCGGTTACCGCATGTGCCCGTCCCCCGACACCGCCACGGTCACCGCTGACCGCCACACGCTGATCTTCCCGGACCAGCACATTCTGGCCGCGCCGCAACCCAGCACGAATACCGACATGGCCCCGTTGCCCAAATAAATTCCCCTTGAGGGTTGAATTTCGTGAAAAAGCTGTTTACAATAGTCAGCAATTGCTGTTTTATTTTTGTGTCCGAACTTTGTGTGAAAGGATGTGCGTATGACACTCCGTCTGTGTGATTTCGCCCGTTCGTCCGTTGTCATTCGTTTTGCGTTGTTTGCCGGTGCCGTCACGCTGGCCACGGCCTCCGCGCTGTCGCAGCCCCCGCCGTTACGCATCATGCCGCTCGGCGATTCCATCACATACGGATCGAATAACGACGGGGTCGGAGGCGGCTACCGCTACCCGCTCTATGTGGCACTCACCAACGCGGGTTACACCGTCGATTACGTCGGCACGCAAACCTCAGTGACGCACCCCGGTCTTGGCACCGAAATCAACCACGAAGGCCACAGCGGCTGGCATGTTTCCGCTTCCAGCAACGGAATTTACGAGAATATCCTGCCGTGGCTCGCGCAGATTGCGGACCCCGACGTGGTGCTGATTCACATCGGCACGAATGACACCGGCGATGTGCCGAACTTCCCCGGCACCATCGACGAACTCGATGCGCTCATCAGCCGCATCGCCTCCGCCCGCCCCTTCGCGCACATCATCGTCACGACCCTGCTCAAGCGTGGCGCCGACGACACGGACTCGCGCTACGTCCTGATCAACACCTACTTCAACCCGTACGTCTTAGGCCGTGTCCAGGCGCATCAAACGGCAGGCCGCCGCGTCCACTTCCTAGACATGCACGCTTATCTCGAGCGAACGGACATGTACGACAACCTTCACCCGAACCACGTCGGTTACGGCAAGATGGCCGCCGCGTGGCTCCCGGTCATCACCAACATCGTCACGCCCTACGGCGACCTTGTCGCCCCCGCCGTCGCCACCGTTCGCGTCGCCTCGGCCACGTCGGTCACTGTCACCTTCTCGAAGCCCATCGACCTTGCGGCCTCTCCGTCCGTCGCCACCCCGTCCGCCTGGACAGTGGCACCCGCAGGCACGGTCACTGCGGTTTCCGCGCTTTCCGGCGACTCGCGCACGGTGACGCTCACCTTGTCCGGCCTTGCTCCGGCCACCGTCTCCACGCTCGCTTTCACCGGCACCGTCACGGATCTCGTCCCCGCCTCCAGCGGAGGCCCCTTCACCGCTTCGCTTTCCGGCACAGTCGGCACTTTTTATGCGTCCGACGTGCGCGCGTGGACCGGCCTCGGCGCCGACGCACTCTGGTCGACCGCCGCCAACTGGACCGGCAGCGCGGTGCCCTCTTCCTCTGAGACCGCGCTCTTCACCGGCGACGGAAACAGCAAAACGGCCGTCACCCTGGGCGGCGGCGCCATTGCCGCCGGCCTCACCTTCGCCCCGGACGCCGCCGCCTACACGGTCGGCCTTCCTGGAGAAACGCTGACGCTCGCCGCCAACGGCACGCTCACCCTCTCCGCCGGTTCGGCTAATGACCAGGCCGTCGACGCCTCGCTGCTCGTCGGCGGGAATCTCTACGTTTACAACAACGAACCGGCCAAGACCCTCAGCCTCAGCTACACCAACACCTCCTCGCGCAACATCTACCTGCGCGGCATCGGCCCGGTCACCTTCAACACGCTGCGCCGCGCCGCCGCCCAGGAAGAGACCGACACCAACTACATCATGCTCGAGTCGCGCATCAACGCCCCGCTCACCTTTGCCGAACGGATGACCATCGGCGCGCTCTGGGGGTATGACTCCCCGCTCAACCTCTCCTTCGCCCCGCACACCACCAATATTTTCTGCCGCAACGACTGGAACTTCGCCATTAACGTCGGCGGTTCATTCAATGGCGAGGGTTCGGCCCTACGCATCGTCCCGTCGGACCCCGCCAAACGCGCCCGCGTCGCCATCCAGACCCACCGCGTCGACATGAACGTCCAGTTGATCGCGCCCAAGGGGTTCGAGACGCTCAACGGATGGACGCGAGGCACCTTGGCCCTGAACCATCCCGACAACGACATCCAGGGCACGCTCGCTCTCGACAGAGGCAACTGTGTGGAGGTCGCCTTCCTCGCTCTGAACGGTACGCCCAATCCGCTCGGCGCGTGCACAACCGTCAACTTCGTCAACCCGCTCGACAGCGGCGTTTACGCACGGTTGCGCGTCACCGGCACCGCCGCATCCACCACCGATAAGGCGTTCACCGTCGACAAAGACCGGGCCATCATTGAAAACGCCGGCACCGGCACGCTCACCCTCACCGGCACCATGTCCGGCGCAGGCACGTTCGCCTTCGACGCCTCCGGCCCCATCGTATTCTCCGGCGTCCGCTCCGACTCCGGCGGCCTCGCCAAGACCGGAGCAGGCATCCTCACCCTGACAGCCGCCAACACCTACTCCGGCACGACATTCGTGGAAGGCGGCACGCTCGAACTCGCCGCCGGCGCGACCCTCGGTTCCGGCACGCTCGCTCTCGCGGGAGGCACACTCTCTCTCAATCCCGCCGCCACCGACAACTACACCTTGTCTCTTCCGGCCGTCACGTTGACGGCCCCCTCCCTGCTGACCGTCCCGGCCGCTGCCACGGCGTCATCGGTCACGCTCGCCGCACTCACCCTCAACGACCATGTCCTTGCCATCAGCGCCCCGTCGGCCGGCACTGCCGCGAACCGCATCTTCATCACCGGCTTTGCCGACGGCCCCGTCAACGGCATCCTCCTCAACGGCGGGCCCGCCACCTACAGCGCCGCCACCGGCCTCGCACCGCTGGCCCTGCCCCCTGCGGCCATCGTGGACGACACCCTCCCGGATGCAGCCGGCTCAGCCGCGACCGCCGATACCGCGCCGGCCGGCGACTTCTCCATCGCCGCATCCCTGACCACACTCGGCCAGTTTACCTACACGGCCGCCCCCCCCCGCCACGCTTGATCTGGGCGGCAGTATCCTGGCCCTCAACTATCTCAACGCCTCTCCTTCCGAGCTGAGCGTCGTCAACGGCACCCTCACCGCGCCCGGCGCGCCCGCCGCCATCACTTACCCCGGTTTGCGCACCGTCACCATCGTGCCCCTCACCTCAGACACCGCCACCGGGCTCTCGACCTCCAAGACCTACTCGCATCTCATCGATTTCGGCAACCAATCCCCCGCCACCATCAACGGCGTGGCGTTCATCCAAGGCGCGGCCACCGGCACCGGCACCGGCTACTCCGGCTTCCCCAGCGGGAACGGATATGACAATTTCAATGCCTGGACCAATGCGTTGCCGCCTGAGACCTGCTCCGGCCTGAGACAGCTTCTGCGAGACATGAACTACAACAGCAACTGGACCGGCCAGCTCACGGGCCTCACGCCCGGTGCCATTTATGCGATCACGCTCTATTTCCGCGCCTGGGACGCGCCGCCCTCGACCCAAGAGCGCCGTTGCCTCTATCAGTTCTATTCGGGCTCCTCCTCGTTCCCGGACAGCGCCGTCGTTTACGCCAGCCAGCCCAACTCCGCCAACGCGATCGTCTACCGTTACATGGCCCCGCCCAGCGGTATCCTCAAGATCGCCGTCAACGCCGTCGCAACATCCGGTAACGTCCACAGCGGCTGTTTCGGCCTGTCCAACGAACGGCTCGCCGCCGCCACGGTCACGCCGCCCGCATCCGGCTTCATCGCCCTGAGCGGCCCGCTCAGCCTCTCCGTCGCCCTCGCCGATAACGGCGCACCCACCGCTTTGACCTCAGCCGGCGCTGACGCGATAACGCTCTCCGGGCCGGTCTCGCTGACCGGCGCCGCCCGCTTCGACGCGCCGCTCACGCTCGCGCCCGCCGCAACGGTCACGCAGGCCTTCAACGGTCCCGTCGCGGGTAGCGCACCCCTCACGCTCACCGGCGCGGGACGCGTCATCCTCAACACCGCCAACCCGGCCTTCACCGGGCCGGTGGCCGTCTCCAACGGCGTCCTCGAAATCGCGAACTCCCAGTCGCTCGGCATCGCGGCACAGCCATCCGTCACCGTCGCCGCAGGCGGCGCGCTCGCCCTTGGACAAGTCCCCAACAACACGATCACCCTCGCCAAGACCGTCACGATCGCCGGCAGCGGACCGGACGGCCTCGGTGCCCTGCGCATGGATTATGACGCGCTTCAGTACAATGCCTTCAAATCTGTCGCGCTCTCGGACGACGCCGCAGTCGGCGGCAGTGGACCGACCCCGCTTCCGTACAACGGATCACGCGGCCGCTTCGACATCCGCAACGGCATGCTCGATTTCGGCGGGCACACGCTGAGCAAAGTCGGCTCCAGTTCTCTGATCCTCACCGCCACCCGAGCCACGGGCGTGACGCCTGACGTGGCACTCGATGTCCAAAGCGGCGTCCTCGGGCTAGAA
Source organism: Verrucomicrobia bacterium ADurb.Bin070 (assembly GCA_002071025.1). GTDB lineage: Bacteria > Verrucomicrobiota > Kiritimatiellia > RFP12 > UBA1067 > DUPH01. The sequence continues at coordinate 19,627 of MWEJ01000009.1, forward strand.
ACCTCCACCGACCTCGGCGGCTCCTCCGCAAACACGGCCGCCGTCGCCGCAGACGCAGGCTTCGACTTCTACAACCTCACCCTTCCCGTCGCTTGGTCCCTGACCCTCGCCGACGGCGCACACCTCTCCGTCCGTTCCGGCAACACCAACCAGAACTTCTGGGCCGGGCCTGTCACGCTGACAGGCGGCCAGGCCATCCTCGACGGCCAGACCTCGTACGCGCACAACACCATCAAGGGGCCGATTTCAGGACCGGGCGGGCTCCTCAAGGCCTACGGCGGCTACACCTATCTGCGCCATCCCGCCAACACGTTCGCCGGCCTCATCAGCGTCACCAACTCGCTGCTTCACGCCTATGCACCCGGCTCCGTCCCGAGCGCACCCGCCTCCTTGACCGTGTCCGGCACCGGCGAGTTTGCCGTTCGCAACGCCGCCGATGGCTGGTCAACCGCGCAGATCGAGTCGCTCGCCTCATCAGGCGCATTCACGTCCCGTTCCGCCTACCTCGGCATCGACACGACCGAAGCCGACCTCACCTATTCCGCCGACTGGCCCGCTACCGGACTCGCCAAACTCGGTCCTTACACCCTCACGCCCACGGGCGACTGGCCCGTGACCGGGCCGATCCGCGTCCACGACGGCACGCTCGATCTGAACGGCTTCAACGGCGGAAGCCTCGATCTCGGCCCTTACGGCGTGCAGGTCGGCGTGGACAACTGGGCCGCTTCTTGCGGGCTCCTCCCGCTCTCCGGCAGCACCGCCGTCTTGACAGTCGACAACGGCTACTACCGCGCCCAGCCCGCCATCGGCGTGGGCACCCTCGGCTCCTCGCGCGGCGTCCTGAGAATTGATGACAACGCCTTCATCCAAGGCCGCCTGCACGTCGGCCGCGACGGCACCTCGGCCGGCGCAGTCTACCAGACCGGCGGCGTCTTTCTCAACACCGGCGGGGCCGCCGCCGATGGGCGCATCGGCGAATCGGGCTTCGGCTATTACGAGATCTCCGGCGGCGCGCTCACCAACAAGGGCTACACGCAGCTTTCGCACAACACCAGCGCCTACGGCACCCTCCGCGTCAAAGGTGAAGGCCGCGTCGTTTTCAACTCCGGCACCGTGGCGGCCCAGGGCACGGGCGGCGACAATCCCGCCGCCTATTACAACGGCACCCTCGGCACCCGTGCCGGCTACGGTCATTTCTACCTCTCCGGCAACGGCACCCTCGACACCGGTTCCACCAGCCTCGATCTCTGCATGTGGACGGACGTCAACTCCTACAACAACGGCTGGGGCTTCCTCACCCTGGAAGAAAACGCCCGCGTCTCCGCCAACATCGTGACCCTCGCCAACCGCAACAGTTCCCCGCTGTCGGTCGTCACGCTCAAGGGCGGCGTGCTCGACACCAAGTACCTGCGTAAGGGCGGCAACAACGCGGCAGGCAACACCGCACAGGCTGCCATCAACTTCGACGGCGGCACCCTATCCGTGCGCGAAACCGGCTCGGCCGTACGCACCGGCGCGAACAACGCGCCCGCCATCCTGACTGTCCATTCCGGCGGCGCGGTGATCGATACCCCCGACGGCGTCGGCGCCACGCTCGATCTGCCACTGGCCCCGGCCGGCACAGGCGTCGCGTTCATTGAGGTCAGTGCGCAAGGTTCCGGTTACATCGCGCCGCCTGCCGTGCTCATCACCGGCGGCGGCGGCACCGGCGCAGTCGCTGAAGCCGTCCTCAGTGACGGCAAAGTCACCGGATTCCGCATGCTTTCGCACGGCACGGGCTACTCCTCCGACCCGACCGTCACGCTCAACGGCGGCGGCCCGCTCGCCGGTGCCAGCATCCGCAGGACCACCCGCGGCATCCCCGACGCGCTTGACGGCGGCCTCACCAAGACCGGCGCAGGCACCCTCACCCTCACCGCCACCAACACCTACCGCGGCCCGACCACCGTCGCGGGCGGCACCCTGATCCCCGCCCACGACGAGGCCCTGCCCGACGGCTCCGACCTGTTTCTCGCGGGCGGCATGCTGGTCCTCAGCGGCGGCGCCCACACCAACCGCTCCACGCGCGTCATCGGCGACGGCGCGCTCGCCAGCGGCTCGCTGACCACCACTTCGCTCGTCAAAGACGGGGCTGGCACCCTCGACCTCTCGACGCGCATCACGCCGCGTGCCGACGATCTTGACGCCGCCATCCGCGACGCCAAAGTGCCCGGCCTGCTCGAGTACCGGCTGAACGGCGCCAGTGTCAACACCAGCCCGCTGGACACCGCCGCTTACGGTCCCGTGGTCCAGCTCTCCACCCGCGCCCTCTTCGGCAACGCATCCTCCTCCGGCGGCGGCGCGACCCTCAACGGGGCCTGGTGGCCGGACAATTCCGTCTACGTCTACACCGGCTATCTCTGGAACCGCGAGCCGACGAATGTCACCTGGACGTTCATGCAGAACATGGACGACACCTTCCTGATGCGCCTCGACGGCAACGTCATCCTCAACAAAGGCTTCACCTCGATTCTGCCCTACCGCGTCACCGCCAATGCGGGAACGCATTGCACCGTCACCCTCTCCCCCGGCCCGCACGCCATCGAAATCCGTGCGGGACAGGGCGGCGGCGGCGTCGGCGGCTACTGGACCAAGTCCGACGGCACACGTCCGGCCTGGGGCATCGACCGCCTCGCGCGCGATGTCGCGAACGTGGAGTACTGCGAGTTCATCACCGACCCCGGTGACGGCTCGCTCTTCACCGTCAACAATCCGTACGACGAACTCGGCATCGCGTTTGCGCCGGTCGCCTCGGCCGTCCCGACGCTGCCCGCCGATGTCGCCGCCGGCGTGGGCGACCTCGCCAACGGCTTCTCCGTGGTCTACGCGGGCACGATCCCCACGGTCTCCGACACGATTCTGAACGACTCCTTCTGGAACGTGAAGAGCCTAGACAGTTCCAACCGCTTCGACCGCGTGGCCTATGTCATGGCCCTCGAACACCCCACGTTCGGCCGCCAATGGGTCTGGGCCTCCTTTGAGCCGCCCTTCACCGACCGCACCAAGCTGGCCTTCCCGATCACCGCCAAGCGGATGTGCTTCCAGAAGCGCGTGAACCACCTCACCGTCCGCGCCAGCGCCAACGCCAACGTCACGCCCGTGGATGACGTGGACACCGGCAACATCGAATGGTACCCCAACGACTATAACAACGCCTTGCCCGACAGCAATGCGTTTGATCGCGGCTATGTCGGCAACGGTTTGATTTATGATTTCGACGACCGGAACAGCGGAAACGACGGCACTTTCTTTGGCAACGCCGCCGGGTACGCCTGTTTCCAAGTCCACAACTTCGGTCTGGACCAGACCCTCTTCGCGGTCAATCACTTCGGCCGAACCGGCTACACGCCCTGCATCGGTATCGGCAACAACCCCAACGGATCAACGACGTCGTCCTCCGGCCAGCAGCGTGACTGGACCTTCACGGAGAATGCCGGCGCCTACACCGTCCGCGAACTCTACGTCCTCACGCGCGATGTTGCGCCTGCGGTGGAAGAGACGCCCGACGTGCAGGTCAACGAGGGCACGCTACGCCTCGTCGACACGGGCGGCACGTTACCCGTGCCGACCGACATCCGAGCCAAAGTCGGCGCCCTCGCCGACGGTTATGACACCGTCTACTACTCGCCGATCTCCACCACGGCCGCAGCCGCCTATAACGGCACGGCCTACGCCATCGACAACTCCGCCGCGACCGCGCCCTTCGACCGCGTGGCCTACTACCTCGAAATCCGCAAGACCGGCGAGAGTGAATCCCAATGGGTCTGGGTCTCCTTCAACGCCCATACTCAAGACCGTACAAAACTCGGCTACCCCAACCGCAACGGCGCCACCTTCATGTGGCAGCAAAAAGTTTACAACATGGACGTGCGTTCCAACGTCGGCGCGGTCACCGACGCAACCGGCGTCGATACCGGCAACCTCGAGATCTGGCCCTCCAACTACGGTACCGGCCTCGGCATCCCCGACATCGGCGGCAGCTCAACTGCGTTCGACTTCAACGACAACGGCGCCAGCACCAGCATCGGCCACGGCTCCTTCCAGATCCACAACTGGGGTTCGCAGCAGGTTCTCTTCTCCATCTCGCATTGCGGCGGTTCAGCAAACGGTCTCGGCCTGGGCATCGGCAACGACCCCAACCCGCCTTCCAAGACTCCCACGGCGTACGACTACACGTGGACCGAGAACGCCTCGCAGTTCGTCATCCGCAACCTCTACGTCTTCGTTCGCCCGGCGGTTGCCCCCGAAGACATCGGCCACCTGCTCGCCGATACGGACGTGAATCTCGCGGCCGGCGCGACGCTCGACCTCGGCGGCGCGACTCAGACCATTCACTCGGTCTCCGGCACCGGCACGGTCTCCAACGGCGTGTTGGCCTCCGGCACCGTGCTGAGTCCCGCCGGTGACGGCACGGTCGGCACGCTCGCCTTTTCCGGCGTCACCCTCGTTCCCGGCACGCGTTACCATGCTGACCTGGGCGACCTGCTGGACGTCACGGGGCCGCTCGACATTACCGGTATGATCGTGCGGGTCAACAACCCCGAGGCGCTCGACCGCTCGCAGACCTACACGCTCATCCAGACGACGACGGGCATCACCGGCGTGCCGACGCTCGCCACAACCCTGCCCTCAGGCTGGAAGCTGGTCCGCCGCAACAACGCGCTTTTGCTGCTCTCCGAAGGCGGCTCGGTCCTCCTGTTGCGATGATCTCCGCAATGTGATGCCTGTATTTCACATCACCGACGTATCCGAGCGCAGAGGATGTGTAGCTGCCGTCGGGAATCCTCGCCACATCCAGCGTCTCTGCAAGCATCTCCAGTTTCGCCTGCGTGACGGCTGCGTTCTTTGAAGGGCCCTTCGGCCTTTTCGCAAAAAGCTCAAGCGCCTTATGATATTCTGCGGTCGCCATGGCTTTGTCACCCATCTTGGCGTAAACATCCGCCATACAGTCATGCAGCGCGGCTTCATTCATGACGCGTTGCGGTGTATCAGGAAGGCGCCGCAGGCCGACGCGCAGCGTTTCGAGCGCCTTGCCCGGTTCACCAAAGTAGAGTTGGCATGAGGCCAAATGGCGGTACTGGACCGCCTCAGTCAATTTACACCCATCGGGACTTGCAACCATCCCGACGGATGAAATATGATTCAGCCGTAACGGAAGTTGGATAATTAAGGAATTTCATGCAACAGCATTCATGGATCGCGATTCTTGATTTTGGCTCGCAGTACACGCAGCTCATTGCGCGGCGCGTCCGCGAGCAGCAGGTTTACTCCGAAATCATCCGCTTTGATACCCCCGCCGCCGCGCTGCGCGAACGCAAGCCCGCCGGCATCATTCTGTCGGGCGGCCCGAACAGCGTGTTCGAGGAGGGCGCGCCGCTCTGCGATCCCGCGCTTTTCGACCTCGGCATCCCCGTGCTGGGCATCTGCTACGGCATGCAGCTCACCGCCAAGACGCTCGGCGGAACCGTCAAGCCCGGCCTGCACCGCGAATACGGCCACACGCGCATCGGCACCGATGCCACATGCAGCCTGTTTGCCGGCTTGCCCTCCGAGTTTGACGTGTGGATGAGCCATGGCGACCAGGTCGAAATCCTGCCGCCCGGCTTCGTTGTTTCAGCGCGCTCCCTCTCCTGCCCGCATGCGGCCATGTTCAACGAGGCGCGCGGATTCTATGCCTTGCAGTTCCACCCCGAGGTGGTCCACACCCAGCACGGCACCGCGATTCTGCGCAACTTCCTCTTCTCGGTCTGCGGCTGCTCCGGCGACTGGCAGCTCTCCTCCTGGGTCGAAGAAACGGTCGCGAAACTCACACGCCAGGTCGGCGACGAACATGTCGTGCTCGGCCTCAGCGGCGGCGTGGATTCCTCGGTTGTGGCGGCCCTGCTGCACCGCGCGATCGGTCCCCAGCTCACCTGCATCTTCGTCGACAACGGCCTCCTCCGCTCCGGCGAGTCGGAGCAGGTGCTCGCCACCTTCCGCAAGGACTTCAAGCTCAACGTGGTGCTGGCCGACGCCCGCGCGCAGTTCCTCGAGGCGCTCAAGGGCGTGACCGATCCCGAGCAGAAGCGCAAGATCATCGGCCGCGAATTCATCGAAGTGTTCGCGGAACAGGCACGCCGGTTTAAGGACTGCAAGTTTCTCGGCCAAGGCACGATCTATCCCGACGTCATCGAGAGCGAGAGTCCGCTCAAAGGGCCGAGCCAAACCATCAAGAGCCACCATAACGTCGGCGGGCTGCCGCCCGACCTGAAGTTCGAACTGGTCGAGCCGCTGCGCGAACTGTTCAAAGACGAGGTGCGCGACGTGGGCCGCGTGCTGGGCATGGACAATGAGCTGCTCGACCGCCAGCCTTTCCCCGGCCCCGGCATGGGCGTCCGCATTCTGGGCGAGGTCACGGCCGAGCGCGTGGCCCTGCTGCAGCAGGCCGACCTGCGCGTGCAGGAGGAGATCCGCAAACTGCCGGACTACCGCACGATCTGGCAGGCCTTCGCCGTGCTGCTGCCCGTGAACTCCGTCGGCGTCATGGGCGACCAGCGCACCTACGAGAATGTCTGCGCCCTGCGCGTGGTGGACAGCATCGACGCCATGACAGCGGACTGGACGCGCGTGCCGTATGACACCCTGGCCCGCATCTCGAACCGCATCATCAACGAGGTGCGCGGCATCAACCGCGTGGTCTTCGACATCAGCTCGAAGCCGCCCGCCACAATCGAGTGGGAGTAGAAATAACGTTCAACTCTCAACGCTGAAGTTCTGCACCCCTTGAGAGTTGAGCATTGAGCGTTGGACGTTGAGCGTTCCTTCGTACCTCGACAGATACACGCTCCCGCGCTTCTCGGCCCGCACTTCGACGCGCCTTTCGTCCGCGACGCCGCCTGCACGCGCCGCCTGCGGCAGCCCAGTCTGTTCCTCCTTGAGTCCGACGTCAGCCCGCACCCATGTCCGGTAGTCGCGACAATCGCCGCTTTCGAAGGCGACCAGCCGCCGCAACGGCCCTCCGTTCCGCATCGGTCCGGGCACGTCGACGCTGTCGCCCTCACACGGCAGCCTTCCCGCGACCGTCACCTTCCGCAGCGTCCGGAGCGGATGCGGCAGCGCCACATGCCAGAGGAAACGCCAGCCGTAAGCCCGAAACAGACTGCGCCACAGAAAAGCTGTCATCGTTTACTCTCATCCTTTTTCCAAACATTCTGGGGCGGCGTCCCCTCCGCCCGTTGGCCCGTTCATGTGCTTAGCAGCAACGTTCCCAGCCCTGCCGGCAACACCTGCAGCACCGCGTTGTCCCAACCATGCGGCGAAACAGCTTCCACCACGGCGGCGATAAAAGCCAGCAGCACCGCAGCGGCGGCCGACCCCGGCGTCAGCGCGAAATGCGGAGACAGCCCCAAGCAGGCCAGCAGCGCGAATGCGGAGACGAACAGGACAGCGTCGCCAGATACGGCTCGACGATGAAGCGCGTGCGGTGCGGCGCGTCCTTCTCGCGCGCCAAGGCCTCGTACATGTAGTGACCGTCGCCCCGCGCAAGGGCGTAAGCGATCACCAGCGAGGTCGCGGCTCCGAACACGCAAACGCCGCCGCAATGAGCGCCGCCCGCTTGATCCTGTTCATCTTGCTGTTCGCCTTTCCGAGTTAAGTCGTGGCCAGCCGCGAGGCTGGCATGTTCCCGCCCGCCGGCTCGCGCCGCATCGCGCTTTTCGCCCGTTTCAGAACCTCGGTGAGCGTGTCGAGGTATGCCTGAAACCGCTTGGCGCCGGCGGCCGTAAGCGTCACCGTCGTACGGGGCTTGTTGTCCACGAACGCCTTAGCGCAGCGGACAATGTCCTCATCCTCCAACGTTTTGAGGTGGCGGCTGAGGTTGCCGTCTGTAAGCCCGCAACGATCGCGCAGCTCCGTGAAGGGTATCCCGCCGCGCGAAGCGCAGAGCACCGACAGGATCGCCATCCGGTTCGGCTCGTGAAACACGCGTTCAATCGCATCCATTCCGTTCACCTCGCAACCGTTCCGCCTGCCGCCTGTCGTTGCGGCTGATGGCGTCGGTATTGCCTTTCCCGATTTCATTGTTCTTCCTTCGCAGCCGCCGACGCGGCACCCGCGGGCAGCCGCAAGGTGGTCAGCACCGGACAGTTCGTCCACAACGCCGTACCGTCGCGGTATCGCAACTCATAGACACCGGCGTTTGTCGGGTTTTCCATAAATCCCAGCCGATTGACCCTGTCCTGCATGCCAATCCACACGCTGTTTGTCCAGACCTTAACATCCCGTGCGGAAATACGTTGCAGGGCGGCCGGCAGTGCGGTGTCGCGGGGGGAGGTCTCAACCATACCCCACCGGTTGGTTCAGATTCGCACCCTCACAAGCACCCACCCGCCGAACAGCTCGCCCAAGCCGAACACGAACCCCATGGGGCGCGGGTCGGTGAAGGTCACGCCGGGCCACAGCAGAAAGAATATCCCCGCCGCCAGATACGCCAGCCCGCCGCAGTAGATCGGGAACGGCAGGCTGCGCCGGTGGGCCATGTGCGACGCACCGTAGAGCGCCATCCAGACGCCGAACAGCAGGTCGAGCTGTCCGGTCCGGACCAGAGCCACCGTGAGCGCCGCACCCGCCGAGAGCGTCGGAAACACCTCCCACACCTCCCACAGCTCCGCGAGACGCAGCGCGCCCCGGTGCCTGAATAGCCACCAGAAGAGCGCGGCGAAATTGACTGCCAGCCCGAAAGCCAGCAGCAGGCCCCACCCGACGAGATGCTGGTTGGGTTCGGGCGGCACCGCGTGTCTCATCATCAGCGCCGTCAGCAACGCGGCCGCGCCGCCGGCCATGCGCGCCACCCCCGAAAAGCCCCTGAAGCCCTGCCGGTCCAGCACGAGCTCGTGCATTTGCCGCACCTGCTTGAGCGCCCGATCAACATCATGCTCAGTCATCCGCCCTCCATTTCTCTCTTTTTTCTGAGCCAGTATAACATGTTGCAAAGTGCTTTGCAATGCAAAGCTTAATATGCCTGAACACGGGTCGATTGCGGTCCCTCACACGCGTTTTCGAGCTTGCCAAGCGGCAGCGATCCGCCTACGATTCCCGACAATCATACGCAGTCATTTTATAAGCGGACAGTATGGCGTCCAGATGATCTTCAACGACGAGTGGATTTCAAACCCATCATGAGCACCCCTCCAGACAACGAAAAAAAAACAGACACCTCTTGGTCGGTCACAGTCATGCGCGATCCAGCGGCCCAACCGCCGCCGCCGCCCAAAGCGGGAGGAAGCTGGTCGGTGAAGATTGACCGCGAGGCCGCTGCCGCGTCGAAACCCGACGGTCCGTCAAGCCGGAGCGGCAAACCCGGTGCGCGGGCCAAAGCCGCGCACGCCCGCCTTGCGACGGCGCCCGGCGCGAGCCCGGCTCAGGATCTCGCGGCGCCACCGGCATCCGCCGGCACGCGCAGGCGTCCGGTTGTGGTGCGTCATGACACCGACACCGCGCAACACCGGCCCGCACAAACAGCCCAACCCCCTGCTTCGTCGTCCATCACTCCTTTTGTGTTACCCGCCGTCATCGTGCTGGCGCTCGCCGCGCTGATCGGGCTCGCAGGCATGAAGATCGCCGCGCAGAAAAAGCGCGAGCGCGCGGCTGTCGCTCAGGCGCAAGCCGCCGTTAACGCGCACCTCGGTGACATTCAGGCCATGCTGGCGCACGCCCCCGCGCACAGGCAAAAGCTCGATGCCGCCATCCTCGACTTGCAGGCCGCGCTGGCGGACACGCCCGCCGCGGACGTCTTTCAGGAACGCGTCAATGCCGCGATCCACACAGTCCGAAGCGCCGAGAAACAGGTCTTGGATGCCGACACCGCCGGCGAGAGCATCAGCGGCGCACTGGCGCGGCTGAACGGCCAGTCCGGCGCCGTCACGCTCGTTCAGCAAATCGACACCGCCCATGCGTCCGGGAAAAAGCAGCAAAGCGCCATTGAAGGCAAATGCCAGATCCTGCGCGACCTCATCATGAACGCCAACGCACGGCTGCCGGCCACGCGCAAAGGCAGGCGCTGAGACACAACAGACCCCGAACCGTCAGGGTGCAGGCGCCACCCGTCCCACCCGGTCTGCATCATTGTCGTAGGTGTAGGCAAACCGCTGCTGCGTGTCCGCGCAGGTCAGCGTCGGCGGCACCCCGGCCCCGCCAGCCTGGCGCGGCAGATAGTCCACGCCGCACGCCTGCGTGGGACGATCCTGCGCATCGGTCGCCAACACCCGGTGCCCGCGATAGGTGAAGCGCTCGGGAGCGGCACCGGCCCGCGTGCGGTACCACCCGGTCAAACGTCCTTGCTTGTCATACGCGTAGAGGTCCTTCCATCCTTTCTGCATGGTGAGGACCGGATCGGCGTACCGATGCGCGCTGTTGGCGTAATCGATTGACAGAATCTGCCCGTCGTCGCGGTAGACGCGCTCCTCATTGGGCAGATAGTAGAACGACACCAGCGACGGCGCCGAATAGGATGTCTCGTTCTGCACAAAACAGCCGAGATCGACGCGGCTGGTCTGCAACGGCGCGGGCTGTCCGTCGGCCCCTTTCGGCCGGTAGACGCCGTGATACGCCACCGTGACGGTCACCTGAGAGCCGTCAGGGCTGAGCGGCCGGATCGTGATTTTCGCTGGATCGCCTTGCAGCACCACCCACCGGTAGACGGTCCCGGCCGATTTCGGCGCGGCGGCGGCCTCGAGCGTCATGCTGCGCGTGCGCGCGACCCCGCGCACAACCCGCGCGATCGCGAACGGCGTATCGAACAAGCCCTCCGGTCGTGTGTCAAAATAATCGACGCCAGGCTCGGCCTGCGCGTCCTTGACCGTGCGCAGCGTCACGAGTGGCGGGAGTTGCTCCGGCGTGAGCGCATGCGCCATCCGGGCCATCGCCTCGGCATCCAGGTTGCGGACGTCGAAGACGACAGGATGTGCCGCGCCGGTCAGATAGTCGTCCGGTTGTTTCACGGTGCGCTGTGTGGCGCGCAGAATCATCTGAAGCGTCGGGGCGAGCGCTTGGCGCGAGGTCAGCAGGCGCTTGACCTCCGGCGTGAATGCCGCCATCGCGGCCGCGAACGCCTCCATGAACGGCTTGTCGGAGAAAGAGGAGCCTTGGCTGATCACGTAATACGGCGTGTTGGCTGGATAGAGGTCGCCCGTCTCGGGGTCATGGTCCTTGTGTTCGGGGTAGAACCAGCACTGGTTGTTGAGATAGAGGCGGAAGGCGATGAGCGGCTGATAGGGGTCTGTGACGACAGCCCGCGGCAGGCTGCGCCAGAAGGGCCCGCTGACCATCGACATGGACGAATTGCCGATCACCGGCTGACCGAACAGCGTGTTCGGCAGGCTCAGATGCGTTTTGTGGCGTCGCGCCTCTTCGCCGTAGACCACCGGCGTAAGCCCGGGAAAATTCGTCACGTCCAGCCGCGAATGGCCGTCATCCCGGTTCACATAGAGATCGCCGAAATTGCCCGACGCGCGCTCGTCCGTCATCCAGCCCCGGATCAGGCCGGACGCCGGGCCCCGATAGGAATCGGTATACGCGGAGATCTTCTTGAGTTCGGCATTGCGCAGCGCAAAGAGGGTTTTGAAGCAGCCAGCCTCAAAATCCCACACCGTATTGGATCCGTGGATCTCTGCCGGATGGCCCATGAACACGGTTGAGGCGCCGATCTGCGGTGCGCCGGCCACCGGCTTTCCCTGCAGCGACGCGGCCTTGGCGACCAGCGCCGCGAACCGCGGCAACGCGGCAAGTTGCTTAAGGTCGTTATCGTTACGAATCGCCGCAGGATCGCGAAACCCCAGTTCAATGGCGCGCGCCAACGCGGCGAAGGCCTCCTCTTTGTCCGCCCGGTACGCCAGCGCGCACGCCAAGTTGTACTGCCAGGTCGGATCTTCCGGCAGCAGCGCGACGCCCTCGCGACTGACGCGCTCCATCTCTTCGGTTCGTCCCGCGCGGACGCTTTGGATCAACTGCTGCTGAAGCTGCACATGGCGCGGAAACTTCTGCGGCATCTCAAAGACAGAGGCGTGAGTTTGAGCCGCCCACACCGACACCGCCAACACCCACACCGTTCTCCGGCTCATGATTCGCATGTCCGCCCTCCCTCTCACCAGAACTTCCACCACGGCTTGCGCGCGCGCGACTGCCGCAACAGCCACGTCAGCACCTCGTCATCGCCGTAAACGCGGTCCCACACGGCATGGCCCGCCCCTTCATACTCCGTATAGCGCACCCTGCGGCCGCCGGCCTGCTTCAGCGCGTGGACCATCCGGCGTGAGCACGCCACCGGCACATTCGGATCGGCGCTGCCGTGAAATGTCCAGATCGGCAGTCGGCGCAACGCGCTCACACGGTGCACATCCCCGCCGCCGCACACCGGGATCGCCGCCGCGAACAGCTCCGGCTCGCGCTGGATCGCATCCCACGTGCCGAACCCGCCATACGAGAGGCCGGTGATGTAAAGGCGGTCGGGATCGGCCTGGCGCTCAGCCACGAGATGCCGCACCAGTTCCAGCGCCTGCGCCAGCGCCGGCGCGTGTCTAGGGTCCGACGTGAACGTCTCGTGCATGGCCAGCCGGCGGACCCAGCCGTTGGTCATGGTGCATTGCGGCGCAACCAGCAGAACGGGCTCTGCGACCTTGCGCCGCAGGAGTGTCGACACCAGCGCGGGCAGGCCCACCTTGACTTGCTTCTGATTGTCGGTGCCGCACTCGCCGGAGCCGTGCAGAAAAAGAATGAGCGGATACATGCGGCCCGCGACGGGGAACTGAGGCGCGGCCAACCGGAAACTCACAATCTCCCCGGCCGCATTTGTGTAGGTGCAGGGTTGCAGCATCTCTTCGGCCGTGAACTGCGCGCGCACGGCGGCAGCCGGCAGAAAGAGCAGGCAGAGAAAAAACGTCCGTTTCATGCGCTTAGAATAGCACATCGACAGCGCTGGGCGAACCCTGGTTTTTCGGCGATCACGCGGCCGCGTGCTCCATCAGCCGCATGACGCCGTGATAGAGATAGCGCCCCCAGCCACAGGTGAAGACCAGTTGCCCGCAGACCGCGTGCTCCAGGTTGGCGGCCTGCAGACACCCGCTCGCGCGGTAGGTCCGGTTGAACATCATGCCGCCCGCCAGCGTCAGCAGCATCGCCCAGGGATTGAGAAAAACCAGGTGCGCCAGGCTAAACGCAGCCGCGCCCGCCACGCGCCGCATGCCTTCGCCGGCGAAGAGCGGCGCATAGCGCGCATAAAAAAGGCCGCGGTAAAGGATTCCCTGCGGCAAGACCGACAGCAGCGGATAGAAGATCATGACCAGCGCCCAGAGACGAGGCGAACGGCGCGGCAGTTCGAGAAACAGTTCCGGGGCCACCAGCAGGATGCCGCCCGCCAGCACCGCGGCCGCCGCCAACAGCCGCAGGCCAAGGTGAAGCGCACACGTACTCTCCACGCGCCAGCCGAAGAATTCGCGACGTCCCCACCCTTCGTGTTTAACGAGATACACGGCCGCCGGACAGGCCGCCACCCACAGTACCGGTAGCACGGGAAACGGGCCGCCCGCAAGCCGGACAGCGGCCAGCAGGACCGGCAGCCCCACATACAGCAGCGCGCATTCAAACGCTTTTCGCTTCATGCCATCACCATACACAGCCGCGCGCCCCTCCGCAAGACACGGATTGTCCTCGACAGCGGAATGACTGATCTCCGACTGACCGACTGCAAACCTGCAAGCTTACCCGCTTAACCGCACGGCTTATTCCTTTGGTGAGCGGATCATGCGATGCTGATTGAAGGGGACGCTTTTCGCTAGACAAGGGCACCCCCTTGTGCCATGATACGCTCGAATGAAAGCGTCAACAGATGTTCCTGTCGGGGGCGGCGGCACGCTGTCCGTGGTTGCGGTGAAGGCGAAGAAGGACGTGGCGAGGTTCCACAGGCTTCTGCGGGCGGAGCACGGGCTCGGGGACCGGCCGCCC
>MWEJ01000010.1 GCA_002071025.1 Verrucomicrobia bacterium ADurb.Bin070
GGAGCAGACGCTCTTCATCGTGGCCTCCAAGACCTTCACGACGCAGGAGACGATGACCAACGCGATGAACGCGCGGGCGTGGCTGGTCGGGCAGCTTGGCAGCGAGGCGGCGGTGGGCAAGCATTTTGCGGCGGTCTCGACCAACGCGGAGAAGGTCGCGGCTTTCGGCATCGACACGGCCAACATGTTCGGTTTCTGGAACTGGGTGGGTGGCCGCTACTCGCTGCCGTCCGCCATCGGACTGCCGCTGATGCTGGCGATCGGCCCGCGCCACTTCCAGAAGATGCTTAAAGGGTATCACAAGATGGACCGTCACTTCGCGACCGCGCCCCTCAGTCGCAATATGCCGGTGGTCCTGGGATTGCTGGGTATCCTCTACGCCAACGGTTACGGGGCTGAAAGTTATGCCGTGCTGCCGTACGACCAGTACCTCGCCCGCCTCGCCGCCTATCTGCAGCAGCTCGACATGGAGAGCAACGGCAAGTCGGTCGACCGGCAGGGGCGCCGCGTCGGTTATTCGACGGGGCCGATCGTGTGGGGCGAGCCCGGCACCAACGGCCAGCACGCCTTTTATCAGCTCATTCATCAGGGCACGCGGCTGATTCCGTGCGATTTCATCGGCTTTTGCAAGACGCACAACCCGCTGGGCGATCAGCACGATAAACTGATGGCAAACTTTTTCGCGCAGACCGAGGCGCTGGCGTTCGGCAAGACGGCGGAGCAGTGCCGCGCGGAAGGCGTGCCGGAGGCGCTCGTGCCGCACAAGACCTTCGAGGGTAACCACCCGACCAACACGCTCATGGCCGACCAGTTGACGCCGGAGACGTTCGGAGCCCTGATCGCCCTCTACGAGCACAAGGTGTTTACGCAGGGCATCATCTGGAACATCTTCTCGTTCGACCAGTGGGGCGTCGAGCTGGGCAAGGTTCTGGCCGCCAAGGTGCTGGTCGAACTGACGCTCAACGAACGGCCGCTGTTGCGCCATGACGCATCGACCAATGCGCTGATCGCGCGCTACCGTGCCGCGCAGGGTCGGGCATGAGAGCGTGGTGAGTGAATATGCCGGTAACCTTCCAAGAAACAGATCTTCCCGGAGTTGTGCTGTGCGTGCCGGCGGTGTTGCGTGACGCGCGCGGCTTTTTCATGGAGAGCTACCACGCCGCCAACTACGCGGCGGGTGGCGTGCGCGCGGTTTTTGTGCAGGACAACCGTTCCTGTTCCGCGCGGCATGTGTTGCGCGGCCTGCATTTTCAGTTGCACAAGCCCCAGGCGAAACTGGTGTCGTGCCTCCGCGGCGAAATCTTGGATGTCGCGGTTGACATCCGGCGCGGGTCGCCGACGTGCGGCGCGTGGTCGGCCGCCGTGCTTTCTGAAGCGAACCACCATCAGCTTTTTATACCGGGCGGTTTTGCGCACGGTTTCTGCGTGCTATCGGATGTCGCCGAGATCCAGTACAAGTGCTCGGAGTTCTATGATCCGCGCGATGACCGCGGCATCCGGTGGAACGACCCGGATATCGGCATCGCGTGGCCGGTTGACGCGCCCGTGCTTTCGGCGAAGGATGCGGCGCAACCTTTTTTGAGGGAGTTGTCAGACGGGCAGTTGCCGGTGTATGGTTCAGCATGAGAGGGGATGAAGATGACGGCATGGAAATGGGCGGGGGCGGTGGTTCTGTCAGCGGGATGCGCGGTCGCGGAGCAGCCGCGCGTGCTGGTAAGCTGGGACTTTACGGCCGAGGCGGATAAAGCGTGGCTGCAAGGGGCCAACCACAGTCAGGAGGTGCGGATTGAGGACGGCGTCCTGAAAGGGACGATGATGTCGTGGGATCCGTTCATCACCAGTCCGAAGATCGCGGTCGAGGCGTCGGCCGGTCAAGCGATTGAAATGCGCGTGCGGACGTCGGCCGCAGGCCCCGGCAACATCTATTGGGTACCGGAGGGCGCGGCGGGCGCGCAGGCGAAGTGGAACACGGCCGTCACGTGGGTCGGCGGCGGGGAGTGGCATGAGTATCGTGTCTTTCCCTATTGGCAGGGCGAGAAGCGCATCGCGCGTTTCCGGATCGACTTCTCAAACCCGGCCGATACGCTCGGCACCTATGAAGTGGATTGGATCCGCGTGGTCGATACCGTAGCCGCCAAGAGCGAGGCGAGCGCGTGGCGCAACGCGGCACTGGGCGCGTGGCGCGGCGAGGACGGCGCGGCGGTGTCCGTGAGCGGCGACGCACTGGCGGTGGTGTCGCAGGACGGTCAAATCGGAAGGGTCGCCAGTCCGTTGCTGGCTCTCCCGGCTCGTGAAAACGTGTTCGTCTCGGTCGAGATGGCTGCGGACGCCGGAGATGACGCGACGGTCTATTGGGCCTCTTCGGCGATGAGCGGCTTGCATGCCAAACGGTTCCGCATCAAAGCTGACGGAAAGTATCACACGTACAATGTCGATATGACGGGGGCCAAAGAGTGGACCGGAAACATCGTGCTGCTCAAGGTGGCTCCGGTCGTGAAGAAGGGGGCGGCGGCGCGTGTCCGCGCGGTGACGGTGGCAGACGAGCCACAGGGCGCCGCCGATGTCTCCGTGGTGCAGGCGCGTCTGTCCGATGCCATCAACCGGGCCGGTCGCCCGCTGCCGTTCTTGATCCAGATCGCGAACATGGGCGGGCAGGATGCGGGGAACCTTTCGCTGGCGGTGAAGCGCATGCCGCGCGGGTTGCGTGTCGTGTCGGCGCCCGGATGGGAAAAGGTCGATGAAATTCCGGCGTCCGCCACGGCCACGCACACGTTGCTACTGGCGGCCGAACAGGCCCTCGAAGGCGACGTGGTTTTCACGCTCACGGGGGACGGCGCGTCCGGGCAGGAGGCGGTCGCGCGTGTCGCGGTGCTGCCGGATCTGAAGCGGTCGAAGGCCGAATATGTGCCGGTTCCGCAGCCGCTCAAGAGCGATTACGAGATCGGCGCGCTCTACTATCCCGGTTGGCAGTCGATCGAGAAATGGGCGCGCATCTGGCCGGTCGCGCCGGAGCGCAAGCCGGTCCTGGGCTGGTATGACGAGAAGAATCCTGAGGTGGTGGACTGGCAGATCAAGTGGGCGGTCGAGAACGGCATCTCCTATTTTCTGGTCGACTGGTACTGGCACAAGGGCGCTCAGCACAACGATCACTGGATCAAGGCGTTTCAGCGCGCGCGCTACAAGTCGTTCCTGAAGTGGGCGGTGATGTGGGCCAACCACAATGCGGCGGGCAGCCATTCGGAGGAGGACCAACGCAAGGCGGCCCGGTTTTGGATCGATAATTATTTCAACACGCCGGAGTATTACCGGATCGACGACAAACCGGTCGTCATGATCTGGAGTGCGCAGAACATGAACCGCGACCTGGGAGGCGGCGACGGCTGCAAGCGGCTGCTCGACCTGTCGCGCCAAATGGCGGTCGAAGCCGGCTTCAAGGGCATCACGTTCATCGCCATGAAATGGCCGGAGGCTTCGTTTGAGCCGGCGGTGGTGCAGAGCTATAAGGACATGGGATTCGACATGACGTCGATCTATCATTACATGCATCACGGCGGCAAGGCCGAGAATCCGCGCCGGTTCTCGTTCGATCTGGTGGCGGACTCCAACTATGACCACTGGAAGGGCTTGCATGCGACAGGTATTCTGCCGTTCCTGCCCAACCTGTCCACCGGCTGGGATGACCGCCCTTGGCATGGCGATCGCGGCATTGAGATTTACGGGCGCACGGTGGAACACTTCCGCCGCATCTGCCGCGACGCCAAGCGCTTCGCGGACGAGACCGGCGTCAAACGATTGACGCTCGCGCCGCTCAACGAGTGGGGCGAGGGGTCGTATGCCGAACCCAACGCGGAGTTCGGTTTCGGCATGTACGAGGCGGTGCGCGAGACCTTCTGCGAGCGGCCGGCGGCTGGCTGGCCGCAGAACTACGCGCCGCAGGACGTGGGGCTCGGGCCCTACGACCTGCCCATGCCCGTCAAGGACGATGCGCGCGAATGGTCGTTCGCCGGCGGCCCGCAGGGCTGGAGCCCGCTGATGGGGGTCTCGCCGTTTTCGACCGGTGCGGCCGGGCTGAGCTTCACGTCGACGACGCGCGACCCGGCGATCGAGCGCCGCCTCGAGCACGTGCCGGCCCGTCAGGTGGCGCGGATCGCGGTGCGCATGAAAGTGACCGGGGCGGTGGCGGACGATGTGTGCCAACTCTATTGGCACGTGGGCGGCTCGCCTGCCAGCGAAGAAGCGGCGATCCGCCAGAAGGTCGTGCCGGACGGGGCGTTCCGCGATTATGTGTTCGAAGTCGGCGGTCACTGGCGCTGGCGCGGGCGGATCACCAAGCTGCGTTTTGACCCGCTCAACCAGCAGGGGGCCGCGGTCACGATCGAAAGCATCCGGCTCTTGCGCCCGGACGGCGTCTAGACGAACAGCGGCCGCTGCGGATCCATGGTTTAGATTGATTTCAGCGGTCGGACAAGGTACGCTGTGCGCATCATTTTTTCCCTTTTAAGAGGAGGCTTTGCAAATGGCTTTGACGTTATCGGATCTCAAGGGCAAGACGGTGGGCGCTTGCGTGTCGGGCGGCTTGGACAGTCGCACCATTGCCAAGGTGATGGTGGAGGCGGGCGTGAAGGTGGTGGCGTTTTCCGCAGATCTGGCGCAGCCGGACGAGAAAGACATCGCGGATATCAAGACGCGCATGGCGCCGTGCGGGGTCGATACGGTCATCGTGGATCTTAAAGAGCCGATGGCCGAGGCCTGTTTCCAGGTGATCGAGGCCCAGGCGATGTACGATGGCGGCTATTGGAACTCGACCGGCATCGCGCGCGCCGTCACGGTGCGCGGCCTGATTCCGGAGATGAAGAAGCACGGGTGCACGGTGCTGGTGCACGGGGCGACCGGCCGCGGTAACGATCAGATGCGTTTCGAGCGTTACACCAATGTGCTGGCACCCGCGATGCAGGTCTATTCGCCGTGGCGCGATGCCGGCCTGCTGACGAAATTCGCCGGCCGTACGCAGATGGTCGATTATCTGGCGCAGTTCGGCATCAAGGCGTTTGTCGGCGCCAAGAAGAAGTACTCCACCGATGCCAACCTGGCCGGTCTGTCGCACGAGGCCGAAGATCTGGAGAGCATGGAAACGTCGATGTTGATCGTCGCGCCGACGATGGGCGTCTGGCCGCAAAAAGCACCGAACACGGTCGAGAACGTGACGGTACGTTTCAACAAGGGTAGGGCCGTGCAGATCAACGGTCAGGATGTGTCGCCGCTGGAGGCGATGCAGCTTGCCAACGCGCTGGCCGGGCGCAATGGCATCGGCATGAAACACGCGCTTGAAAACCGCATCATCGGCACCAAGAGCCGCGGCGTGTACGAGGCCCCCGGCATGGAATTGTTGGCCGCCTGTCTGCGCTATGTGTATCAGGCTACGCTCGACCGGCGCGCCGGTCTGCTTTTCGGTCAGCTTTCAAAGCTGGTCGCCGATCAGATTTACGACGGCCGTTACTTTGACCCGGCGACCCAGGCGGCGCGCGCCGCGATCGGGACATTCGCCAAGCACGCATCCGGCACGGTGTCGGTCGGGTTGTATAAGGGCAACATCTTTTTCAATGCGCTCTCCGGCTGCAAGGCGTCCATCTACAACGAGGCCGACTCGTCGATGGAGGCGAGCGACGGGCTGAATCCTGTCAGTTCGCAGGGGTTCGCCGAGATTCAGAGTGTCGAGGCACGTATGCTGGCGCGGGCTGGCCAGATCGTGTCCAAGTAAGGAAGTGGGTATGGCGAATCTCAAGGCTTCGTATCTCGGGCTCGAGCTGAAGAATCCGCTGGTGGTCAGTTCCAACCCGCTGACGGACAGCGTGACGTCGGTCGCGCGTTTGGAGGCGGCCGGAGCCGCGGCGGTCGTCATGCGTTCGATTTTCGAGGAGCAGATCAATGCGGATGTGGCCGAGATGGTCGAATCGCTCGAAGGCGACACCAGCATGGCCGCCCTGGAGTATCTGCGCGCCGACCTCCCGGGCCAGCTCGGGCCGGAAAAATATGTGGAAAAGCTCAAGGCGATGCGCGCGGCCGTGAAGATCCCGATCATCGCCAGCATCAACTGCGTGAAGGCGGCGAACTGGGTGTCCTATGCCAAGAAGCTGGAGCGCGCCGGCGCCGACGCGATCGAGCTGAACCTTTATCACATGCCGGTTGATCCGGCTGAGACAGCAGCGTCTGTGGAGACGCGCCGGCTGATGCTGGTCAAGGCGATCCTCTCGGAGGTCAAGTTGCCGGTCACAGTCAAGCTGAGCAGCCACTATACCTCGTTGCTCGCCTTCGCGCGCATGCTGGATGCGGCAGGGGTGCGCGGCATGGTGCTGTTCAACCGGTTCTTGCAGACGCGGGTCAATGCCGAGACGGAATCGATCTTCTACGCCCCTGATTACTCGTCGCCGAACGTGCTGCATTCGCAGTTGCGCTGGACGGCGGTGATCCGAGATTGGGTGCGCTGTAGCGTGGCGATCAGCGGCGGCATTCATTCAGGCGAGGACTTGGCCAAGGCGCTGCTGGTCGGCGCGGACATCGGTTACATCTGTTCGGTGCTGCATGTTCGGCGCGACCTCAAGGTGATCCAGGAGATTCTGGACGGCCTTTCGGCCTGGATGGCGCACAGGGGGTATGCCGCCTTGCCGGCGTTCCGCGGCAAGCTGCGTGAAACAAACTTGCGCGACGGCACCGGCTTCGAGCGCATGCAGTATGTGAGGGCAGCCGCCAAGGTGTCGTGAGGCGGCGCAGGCAGAGGCGCTCCCGTGTTTGACGCGCATACCCATCTGCAGAGTCCGTTGCTCTCGGGCGTCTTGGCCCGGGTGATCGACGACGCGGCGCGCGCCGGGGTCACCGGCGTCTGCTGTTGCGCGACGGTGCCGGACGATTGGCCGGCGGTGGCCGAACTGGCGCGAGTGCGCCTGCCGTTTGTGCTGGTGCCGGCTTTCGGCGTTCATCCCTGGCATGTGCAAGGGTTGCCCTCCGACTGGCCGGGCCGACTGGCCGCGCTGCTCGATGCGCATCCGGTTGCGGCGGTGGGCGAGATCGGGCTGGACGGCCTGCGCGACGATGTGCCAGCAGATCTTCAAGACGAGGTTTTCCTGCGTCAGCTCGACATCGCGGAACGCCTGAGACGTCCGGTCATCTTGCATGGCGCACGCGCCTGGGGCCGGTTGGCGGAGCGGATCACGCCCTTTGCGCGCCGGCTTCCCGGCGTCGTCGTACACGGCTTCAGCGGTTCGGCAGAAATCCTGAAGCAACTTCTGAACGTAGGGGCTTACGTGTCGTTCGCCGGATCGGTCTGCAATCCCATGGCTGCCAAAGTGAGGGCCGCCGTGCGCGACATTCCAGACAGCCAGATGCTGATCGAGACCGACACGCCGGATCTCTTTCCGGAGGGCGGCGTGTCCGCCGCGACGGGTGCAAACGGCAAGCCGCTGAACCAGCCGGCGAACCTGCGCCGCGTGCTGGAAGAAGTGGCGCGTCTGCGCAATGCCACGCCCGAGGCGATTTCAGATCTCACCGGGGCCAACGCGCGCCGGGTGCTGCTGTAGGACTCGGGTATGAAGCGGTCGCCAAAGAAGCTTTCTCCGCGAAGCCGAGTCTCCACGGCCACCGCTTCCAATCAGTGGTGCATTGGGTTGCGCTTGCCTTTTCTCTGAAAATCATATTATTGTGTGAGCCACATTCACGGAGGAAGGAAACCTTGCCTTTGTCCGCACGGCAGATAGGGGAGCGGATCAAGGCGAGCCAACGGGAACTGCGCGTCAAGCAACCGCATGTTGTCGAGTTGAAGGATTCATACGATGAAAAAACTACTGATGCTCGTCGCCGGCGCGGCGATGATTTCGGGATGCTGCACGGTCTGCAACGGGCCGAAGGATTCGGGAACATCTTTTGCGAAGGACGCGCTCGCGCCGTACGTCGAGAACGGACAACTTCCGGGCGCGGTCAATGTGTTTTACAAGGACGGCCTGCAGGAGGTCGCCTGCGTCGGTTACGCCGACGTCGCGGCGCGGCGGCCGATCACGATGGACGATGTCTTCATGCAGTGTTCGCAGACGAAGGGCTTCTGTGGCGTGACGATCGCCATGCTCGTCGAAGAAGGTAAGATCACGCTCGACGACCCTGTCGCGAAGTACCTGCCGGAATTCAAAACGCTCTGGGTTCACGAATCCACCGCGAACGGCGTGAAGCGGCTTGTCCAGGCGAAAAACGTGCTCACCGTCCGTATGGTCATGAACCACACCGGCGGCTTCCCATTCGAGATTTGCGCGAAGCAGGGCAACCTCAGAGGCGGCGGCTGGTCCGGCGGTGCGCCGCTGCGGCAGACGGCGGCGATCGCGGCGGCCTGTCCACTGCTCTTCGAGCCCGGCACCAAGGTGCAGTATTCCAACACAGGCATTGACATCGGCGCGGCTATCGTCGAGGAGGTGACCGGCCAGCGCTGGGAGGCGTTCCTCAAGGCGCGCGTCCTCGATCCGCTCGGCATGGCGTCCTCGTCGTTCTGGCCGACCGACAGGCAGCTCAAGACGCAGGTGGAGATGTACGACTGCGTGAAGGATGCGCCCGCCAAATACCGCCTGCAGAACGAGATGCAGCAGCGCCCCTACAACGACGCTCACGTCTTCGCGTCGGCGGGCGCGGGGCTCTGGACGACCGCGAGCGATCAACTCAAGTTCTACAAGATGCTCATGAACCTCGGCGTGGGCGAGAACGGCGTGCGGATCCTCAAGGAGGAGACCGTGAAGGAGATGCTCGCGAAGTCGACGCGCCCGAAAGGCATGGAGGGGTATTCGCTCGGACTTAAGGCGCCGGAAGACGATAAGGAAGACGCCTGGTTTGGGCACGGCGGCGCGTGGGGCACGAACTGCATGGTCAACTGGCACCGCAAGGAGCTGAAGCTCTGGGCCGTGCAGCTTTGCGGCAATCCGCGTCCTTGGGACAAAGCCCGCGCGGCGGCAGAGGACAAGTTCTTCAAGACCGCGATCGACAACTCAGGTGCCGACGCTTACACCGGCCGCGTCCAGTAGGTTAACTTATGAAAAAACAGATGTTATCGTTGTTGTTGGCCGTCGTGACGGCCGGGTGTTTCACATGCAAGCATAGCGAACCCGTCAAGCTCTCGGTCTTTTCAGGCACGGTTGAGCGGGTCGCGAAAGAGAAGGGCGTTTCGCTGGACCAATCTGCGGCATTGCTCAAGGATGCTGGCGTGTCCGGTTTCGATACGCACTACAAAGATGCCAAACTCCCCGAATTCGTGAAAACCGGTCTCAAGCCGATCAATCTTTACGGCTGGCCGAAGTTCCTCGGCCCCGACGGCGGGGCGAAGGATTCCGCCGAGTTCGTGGCGGCGGCGGTCAAGTACGGGGTGCCTCGGATCATGGTCATCCCCGACAATTTCTCCAAGGACGGCGACCAAGAGGCGGATTACGTGCGGATCCTCGAGGGGCTCAGGAAGCTCGTCGCGAAGGCGAACGCCGCGGGGATAGCCGTGACGGTCGAGGACTTCGGCGGCACGGAAAACCCGTGCTCATACGCGAAATACCTCAAGCGCTTTCTGACCGACATCCCCGAACTCGGCTTCGCGATCGATTCCGGCAACCTCTACTATGCCGGGCGCGGTGAGGACATCGTGGACATGGCGCACTTCGCAGAGGGGCGCATCCGCCATGTGCATCTCAAGGACCAGACGAAGGAAGACAACCGCAAGTACGCGACGCTCGGAGCCGGCGCGGTGCCGAACGAGGCGGTCGTGCGGCATGTGCACACATCGGGCTACGGCGGCTGGTACACGCTGGAGAACCCCGTGGGCGACGACATCCTCGCCGACGTGCGCCGACAGGCCGGCGTTGTCCGCTCCTGGTGCAAGTGAACGCGGACCGCGGGAGCGGCATGGGCAGAGGGACAGGTAAGCTGCCACCCCCTGCGGCTTCAGCGTGAAAGAGCGGCTGGCTAGCTACTCGGCGCGAAAATCCTAATCGTAATCTTGCTCGTAATCTTAATCTCCCCCCTCATCCTTCACCCAGAATGGATTAGGATTAAGATTATGATTACGATTAAGATTGGACCCCGTGCCTGTCTTCGTGCCATAACAAGACTGCGGTTCGCCTCGTGGCGTGATAGGATGGTTAATGAGAATACGGGAGGCGTAACATGAGCGACACGGTGATACCCGTTGAGCGGATCGAGCAGGCTATCTACCTGATCCGCGGGCAGAAGGTCATGCTGGACCGCGATCTTGCGATGCTGTACGACGTCGAGACGCGGGCGCTCAATCAGGCGGTCACCCGGAATATCCGACGTTTCCCGGCAGACTTCATATTCGAGCTGACGCGCGAGGAGATTCTGAGGATATCACAGACTGTGACATCCTCCAGCGACCTCAAGTTCTCGAAGAGCGTCCGGGCGTTCACAGAGCAGGGCGTGGCCATGCTCTCGACCGTGCTTCGCAGCGACCGCGCCATCGCCGTCAACATCGCGATCATGCGCACCTTCGTGAAGCTGCGCCAGATGCTGGACAGCCACGCCAAGCTCGCGAAAAAGCTGGCCGGGCTGGAGGCCAAATACGACGAGCAGTTCCGCGCGGTCTTCGAGGTCCTGAACGAACTCATGGCCGCTCCCGCGCCGAAACGCAAGCCGATCGGCTTCAGCGTGAAGGAGCGGCGGGCGAGATATTCGGTCCGAAAATCCTAATCGTAATCTTACTCATACTCATAATCTTTTCCCGCTAAGACGCAAAGAGTGGGAACTAAATGGTGGGCCAAAGAAGCCTGATCGCACAGACCGTGTTGCTCGGTGTCTTTGCGCCTTTGCGGGAGAACAACTCGGCCGTGTCGTCGCGTTGGAATGACAGGAGCGCCCATGGCCCCTTCGTCTTCAAAAACAAGGCGGTTGTTCGCTGCATGTCGTGATACGCTGATTAACAAGGATACAGGAGATGTACTATGAGCGATAATGTGATGCCGGTGGAACGGATCGAGCGATCCATCTATCTGATCCGTGGACAGAAGGTCATGTTGGACCGAGACCTTGCCGTTCTGTACGGAGTTGAAACCAAGCGATTGAAAGAACAGGTGCGCAGAAACATTGAACGATTTCCGAACGACTTTATGTTCGTTCTCTCCGACGAGGAGTTTGCAAATTGGAGGTCGCATTTTGCGACCTCCAATTCAGACCGGATGGGGCTACGCCATGCGCCCATGGCTTTTACCGAACAGGGCGTGGCGATGCTCTCTTCCGTGGTGAACAGCGCACGGGCGATCGCCGTCAACATCGCGATCATGCGCACCTTCGTAAAGCTGCGTCAGATGCTGGACAGCCACGCCAGGCTCGCGAAGAAGCTGGCCGGGCTGGAGGCCAAATACGACGAGCAGTTCCGCGTGGTCTTCGAAGTCCTGAACGAACTCATGGCCGCGCCCACGCCGAAACGCAAGCCGATCGGCTTCAGCGTGAAAGAGCGGCGGGTGAGATATTCGGCGCGAAAATCCTAATCGGAATCCTGCTCATATTCTTAATCTTTTCCCGCCAAGACGCTAAGACGCAGAGTTTGGGAACTGAATGCGGGCCCTAAAGACGCGTTCCAGAAGCCAGAAATGGGCATAAGAACCCTCATTTTACCCAATACAGGCCGAAATTTCACCATTCATAGCCATTTTCAACCAATTGGAAACGCAACGCTAAACCCGGAGGCGCCAACAAAACGATAGTTCTGGTGTCGCAAGTATTATGTTTGCTGAACCAAAACAAAGCACAGGCACCGTAATAATGTCCCACGCTGGGCGAGCATGCAGAGTTTCGCAAGCAACCAGACGTGTTTTAGTTCTCGTAGGCGGTCTTTGTGTTATGAGCCTTGTTTTGCGTACTTGCTTTTCTGACATGGTGAAAACAACCAATCATGGTGATATATCCAGAGAGAGAGAGATTCAAATTAGAATAGAAAGAATGCCTTATGTCTGTGCGATCTATATGCTTTTTTTGCCGACCAACAATATCAGCAATGTCCGGTTGTTAGATATGAAAATTGATGTTTTTGATAAAAGAGATTGCCTTGTCTTGTCTGATGTGGTCAAAGGCAAGCAAATTTATGAAGAGGCATGGATTCATAATCGGTATCCGGACGGAAAGGTCTTGGTTTATAGACTCTTTGAGAATAAAAGAAATATCAGATTTCAAAAGGAATACAAGATCCAGTTGAAACTGTCAGGCGATCAAACAGGACATGATTTTGAAAGAATTGATGTGTCTTCGGAGTGCTACTATTAACCGAATTAGAGTGCAGCGGCATTGGGGGGGCGAAAGTACGAACAGAGCATTACAAAGGGACAGGTATTTAGAAAGGAAAGGCTTGCCGATGGAATGCGGGGCATGGTAAGGTGGTTTCTGATTTCGGGGTTTGGGGGTGCGATCGGGATGGATTGGGTGGGTCGGGGTTGGGCTTGGGGCCGAATGAAGAGCCGGTTATAGGGTTTTAGAGATGGGAAGGAGGCTTGGGATGCGACACGCGCGGGTGAAGGCTGAGGGTGTCGGGTACTACCACGTGGTGAGCCGGATCGTGGACCGGACGTTCAGGCTGGACGACGGGGAGAAGGATATCTTCCGCGGAATGCTGCAGCGCGCGGAGGCGTTCTGCGGCGTGCGGGTGCTGACCTACGCGGTGATGTCGAACCACTTCCACCTGCTGGTCGAAGTGGGCGAGCGGGTCGAGGTGGATGAGGCCGAGCTGGTGCGGCGGATGACGCTCCTCTACGGCCGGAGGCGGGTCGCCGACACCCTGCGGCAATGGGCGGCGTGGCGGCGGACGGGCGCGGCGTATCTTGTTGAGGACCAGCAGGATAAGCTGCGCTCGCGGATGTACGACCTGAGCGCGTTCGTGAAGACGCTCAAGCAGCGCTACAGCATGTCGTACAACGGACGCCACGGGCGCCGGGGGACGCTCTGGGAGGACCGCTTCAAGAGCGTGCTGGTCGAGGGCGCCGAGGGTGCGTTGGCGGCCGTGGCGGCGTACATCGACCTGAATCCCGTGCGCGCGGGGCTCGCCGCCGACCCCAAGGACTACCGCTGGAGCGGCTACGGCGAGGCGTGCGCGGGCGGGCGGCAGGCGCGCGCGGGCCTGGCGGCGGTCCACGGCTCGCGCTGGATGGAGCGTCCCGGCGACTGGCGGCATGTCCAGAGGCGTTACCGCGCGCTGCTCTACGCGGCCGGGGAGGAGCGGTGCGCGGCCGGGGGCGGGCAGGTCATCCGGCCCGGATTCGTGGCGGCGGAGGTGACGCGCGTGCTTGAGGGAGGCGGCAAACTGACGCTTCCTCAGGCGCTGCGCTGCCGCGTGCGCTACTTCACGGACGGGCTGGCCCTGGGCGGCAAGGCGTTCGTCGAGGGCGTGTTCGAGCGGAACCGGCGGTTCTTCGGCCCGAAACGCGTGACCGGCGCGCGCAAGATGCGGTTCGCCGAGTGGGGCGAGCTGCGTACGGCCCGCGCGCTCCGGGTCGCGCCGGTTCAATCTTCTTTGACATAATAGGGGGCCGGCTGTGAAACATTGGATCATCGGCGTGGCAGTGTGTCTAAGCGTAGGGTGTTCTGTGCGGGCCACCCCTGTTCGCCCTGAACTTATTGTACGCCTCGGCGAAAGGAATGTGGGTGTGGGGTTGTCTGTGCCGTCAGCGGGCGACGGCACGAATGTTACGCAGACGGTCGCGGGAGATACGGTGCGGCGCGTGGTAGAGGGCGCACAGTATCTCTACGTCAGGATTGATCATCCCGCGTACAACCAAGGTCCTGCCGATCTCTACGTTTCGGCCGAGGTTTACGACGACGACATGTCGCGCGTGACGTTGCAGTTCGATCAAATGGCCACTCCACCTACGTTGGCCACCACTTACGCGCCGGCGGATGCCACCTATCTGCTGGTCGGTCTGAAACGCTGGCGCACGCTGCACTTTTTTCTGCCGGCCGCCCGTTTGGGACATGGACAGAACCACGGGACGGACTTCCGTTTTTCCGCCCGGGGCGTGGCGTTTCGGGCGATCCGGGTGACGGTGCAAAAACCTGAAGGATTTGACGAGACGTCTGGTGTCGATCCCGAAATCCTGCGTCTGGTGACCGTAATGCGTGCGCCCGGCATGGAGGTGACCTTCGGGAATGACGCCAACCCTGCCGATGCCGCCTTATTCAAAGCGTTGTCGGTGACCAGCGTGGAAAGCTATGTCGACTGGGCCGGCGTGGAGCCGGAGAAGGACTGCTGGGATTGGAGCCGCTGGGACAAGCAGGTCGCGGTCCTGCAGGGGGCAGGGCTCAAGTGGGTGCCGTTTCTGATTGCCGGCCCGGCCTACGCCACGCCGCTGTGGTTCCAGAAGAGCCCTGACTCGGTGGTTTACCGATGCCTCGAACATGACCGGGACAGCAAGGTGCAGAGCCTCTTCAATCCAGCACTGCGTCCGCAGGTCGAGCGGTTTGTCCGGGCCTTCGCCGAACGTTACCGCGATACGGGCGTGATTGAATCTCTGCTACTCGGCGTGACCGGTATCTATGGCGAGAGCATCTATCCGGCCGGTCCGGAAGGCGGCTGGACGGCGCGGTTGACGGGGGATTATCACAACCATTTCGGCTGGTGGGCGGGCGACCCCTGTGCGGTGCAAGCGTTCCGCAAGGCGATGCGCGACGCCTATGGGCGTGTCAGGCGCCTCAATGCGGCATGGGGAACCGCCTACGCGTCGTTTGACGATATTGCCACCTTTCATCCGGACCGCGCGCCGAATGATCGCGCCCGCGCAGATCTCGCCGAATGGTATCAGCAGGCCATGACTGACTGGTCGCTCTTCTGGGTCAAGACCGTGCGCAAGGCGTTTCCCAAGACCTCGATCTATCTCTGCACCGGGGGCGACGGTCATCCCGCACTGGGCGCGGATTTCACCGCGCAGGCGGCGGCCATCGCGCGGTACGGTGCCGGCGTGAGGATCACGAACGAGGGCAGCGATTATACGCGCAACTTCACGTTAACGCGCGAGGTGGCCACCGCGGTACGCCACTACGCCTCGTTCTGCGGGTTTGAGCCGGCCTCTCAGGTGGACGCCGCCGGCATTGTGGCCCGCATCTACAATGCCACGGCATCCGGCGCGCGCCAGTTGCACGACTACACGCCCAACACGCTCTGCTGCGGGTTGAAACCTTTTGAAAACTTCCGCAACCACGCGCGGTGGCTGGTGCCGCGGCGTCCGCGTGTGGGCACGGCGCTTTATCTGTCACGCGAGGCTTGGGCGCTGGAACCGGATGCGAACTCCCGCAGCTATGCGCTGGCGCGTACCCTGCGCGATGCGACGGATCTGGATTTCATCACGCGGCGTTCACTGGCGGACGGCCATTTGCGCGGCTACACGGCGCTGGTGCTTGCGGCGTCGCCGGTGCTAGAGCCCGCGAGCGCAGAGGCGATTGAACGGTGGGTCCGCAGAGGCGGTCATTTGATCGCGGCCACGCATCCCGGCGAGGTGCTGGGCGGCCGCCTGCATGACCTGCGCGCATGGCGCGAGCGCCTGTTCGCGACCGCGCAGCCTGCGGGGATGTTGCTGCGTCCGGAACTCGAAGGTGACGCGCCGGCACGGTGGGTTCTCCGCATCGGCAGCGAGCAGGACGAGGGATGGGTGACCGGGGACTGGAGCCACCGTGAAAAAGGGCACGAGTGGCCTGAGATACAGGGAGCCACCATGCGCTGGAGCGGCGCGCGTCCGGGGGTGCTGCTGCCGGTCGCGCCGGGCGTCGCGCACACGGTGCGAGTGAGCCTCTCCGTGCCGGGGCGCGCGCTGGGACCGCGGGGCATCGCGGTGACGGTCAACGGACGGCCGGTCGGCGCGATCACGAAAGGCGGAAGGCAGGTCTGCGTGTTCGAGGTGCCGACCGAGTTCTTGGGTGCGCAGCGGGTGGCGCGGCTGGAGTGGGCCGTCACGACGTGGCGGCCGTCGGATGTAACCCCCGGCAACGGCGACAACCGGGACTTGGGCGTATCGGTCCAGCACGTCGAGGTTGTCCGCGCGGGTGCTGGGCACACGCCGCCTCAGACGGCGCGCCTACGCTTTGTCTTGGACGAAGAGGTTCTGGCGCCGCTGCAACGGGCGGTCGGCCGGGGCAAGACCACGTTCCTGCCGGAGCTTGCCGACAACAGCCCGCTGATTGCGATGTTGCTGCCCGAAGGAATCGACGGACGGCTCGACCGGCGTTATGCAACCGAGACCGATGACGGCGTCCTCTGGTTTGACGCAGGTGAAGCGAGAATCTGGCAGGCGGCGAGCTTTCCTGAAACAGGCCGGCTATTGCACTGACGCATTTCTTTTGGGTTCGATGTGGACTGTGGTGATCGTGTCCTCCCCGAACCGGTCCCGCAGTTTCTGCTCCAGTTTCGAAACGATGGTGTGAGCGTCGGCCACGCGCATGTCGGGGTCCATGCGGACGTGCAGGTCGATGACAACCGTCTGGCCGACAGCTCGGGTGCGCAGGTTGTGCGGGTACGAGATGTCTGGGAAACTAAGCGAGATCGTTTCGATCTCATCGTGGACCTCGCGCGGCAGAGACTGCTCGGTCAAGCCGCCGACCTGCTCCTTGACGATCATGAAGGCGACTTTGAGCAAGAGGGCGCTCACGAGGATCGCCGCAACGGGGTCCATGATGGCCCACTCCGCACCGAGAAAAACAGCCAGGCCGATGCCGGCCGCCGTACCGATCGAGGAGAGGGCGTCGGAGCGGTGGTGCCAGGCGTTCGCGATGATCGCGTCGTTGCGGGTGCGCCGGCCGATGCGCACCGTTTTTTGATAGAGAATTTCTTTCGAAACGATGGAGAGCAGGGCGGCCCAGAAGGCAGCCTGCGAAGGCCGCGTGACCGGTTGGCCGCCGACGGCGTGAAAGAGGGTGTGGATGGCATCCCAGCCGAGCTTGAGGCCGACCGCCAACAATGCTATGCCGACAACGGCCGCCGCGATGGTTTCGTATTTGCCATGGCCGTAGGCGTGGTCGATGTCTTTCGGCTTGCGTGAGAAACGGATGCCGACTAGGACCGCGATGTCTGTGGCAAAATCCGACGCGGTGTGGATCGCGTCAGCGACTATCGCTTGGCTGTTGCCCAAGATGCCCGCCGTGAATTTGGCGAGCAGCAGCGCCGCATTGACAGCGGCGCCGAGGAGGGTGATGCGTGTGGCCTGTTGTGCGCGATTTGTCAGGTCCATGATTGGCTCCCGGGACGCGTCATCGGATGCTCTTGATCACACTGTAGCCGCGCCGGGACAGAATCTCGGCCTGTCCGAAGCGGGCGGCTTGCCGTTCCTGCAGCGCGTGCGCGCTTTTAGCAACCGTCAGGCAGAGCCCGCCCCGATTCAGCGTGTCAAACGCGGTTTGAATAAACAGTTCAGCGATCCGGAAGTCGGAGTAGTAGGGTGGATTGCCAGCAAAAAGGTCGAAGCGTGCGGCCGAATGCGGCAGGCCGCTGTCCGAGAGCAGGAGCGTGGCGCGGTCGAGCAAGCCGAGGCTCTCGAGGTTGCGGCGGGTGGCGGCCAAGGCGCGGGCGTGCGAGTCGAGGAACGTCACGCGCACATTGGGTTGGCTACGCGCGAGCAGGACGCCGACCAGCCCGCAGCCGCATCCCATGTCCAAGACGTGCTGGCCGGGGGCCAGGTCGCGGGCCGCGACTTCGGCCAGGGCGAGTCCGCCGGTGTCGGGGCGGCGGTGGCAGAAGACGCCCGGCAGCGAGATGAGCGGGCAGGGGGCTAGGCCGGGCAGCGAAGCGGGGAAAGTCGCGCTGAAATCCCGCGGGCGCGCCAACACCCCTTTTTTCTTGGCGATACAGCAGCAGACGCCTTTTTTGTCGAAGCGGACGCTCAGCGTGCCGAAGATCGCGCGCACCTGTTTGAGGAGCGCGGCGCTGTCGGTCTCGCAGGCCAACAGGCAGAGGCCGCCGTCCGCCAAGCGCGCATGGATCTCTTCGAGCTGGTCGAGCACCAGTTCGCCGCTCGTCGTGCCGGGGGTAGACATGAAGAGCGCGGCCGCGTAAGGGCCTTCCGGCAAGGCGGATGTGCAGTGGACCGCGATCGCCGGGCGGCCGTTCGCCGTACCGGCCGCGCCGTTGGCCGCATCGCTGCACAGGCGCACAAAGGGGTCGTGCGCGAGACGCGATGACGTTTCGTTGGCCGCGAGGGTACGCTGGATGGCGCGGGCATGGTGCAGATCGAAGGCGTGGCAGGCCAGCGCACGTTCCGGGAAACGCGCCGCGGCCGCCAGGGCGATGCCTCCGCTCCGGTTGCCGGCGATCAGCAGTGCGCCGTCCGGGGCGGCATCGAGATGCGGAAGGTGGGTGAGCAGCAAACGCTCGGTGGCGTTCAGTCCCGACCGTGAGACCACGGCGATCGTTCCGTCGAGAAAAGTTTCGGTGACCGCGCGGTTTTTGGGGCGGTCGGTGATGCGGATTGTGTACATGGCGGGTTTCTTCAATGCGGGATAAAGGCGCCGAAGTCAAGCACCGGCAGGTCGGCCGCGCCGAGCCGACGGGCATTGGCGCAGAGGTCGTGATCGTTGCTGACCAGGAGGATCGGGGTCTCGGGCGAGGCCGAAATGAAAAAGCGGATGTTGTCGAGCAGCACGCCGTCGGCACGGTGCTCGCCGTGTCCGCCGGAGTAGGTGACACGCACGTTGGGCGCGGCCTGCGTGTCCTGGCGGGTGGGGCCGTCGAAGACGATCCAGGCGCGCAGTGCGGGATTGGGGCCGGCGAGGCGCGCGACATCGCGGGCGAGCCGTTGGCGCTTTTCCGCTTCGGTAAGCGAGGTGCCGCGTGCGGGGTTGTAGCGCGAGGGCAGGCCGAAGAGCACGTTGTGCCCGTCGAGCAGCAGGATGGCCGGGGTTTCGCCGGCGAGCGCGCGCGCCAGAAGGGCGGTCGCCGGGGGCAGCTCGGCGGCCTGCGGCGGCGGGGGCACGCCGAGCGCCTCCAGGGCGGACACGCGCCGCTCGAACGCCGCGTGCAGGTGGGCCACAGCCGGCGCGTCCAGCAGGTGCAGCGAGGCCAGCAGGTCGGGCAACTCGCGCAGCCGCGGCAGGTCGTTGTCGCGTGCCGATTGGAGCTGCACGGCCAGCGCGGACTCGAGCGGGGAGACGGGCGCGTCCGGATCGAGTAGGCGGCCGAGGCGGATGCTTTCGGCGGCGAGCGCGGCCTCCACGGCGTGCAGGTCTGCGGTCGGGCGCAGCGCGTTGCGGAGCGCGGTGCGCACTGTGGCGAGCATCTGTTCGACCTGACTGCGTCGCTCGGTCAGGAGCGCCCGGTTTCCGCTGTGGCGGTCGGCCTCGCTCTGCTTGCGCAGGGCGGCTTCAGCCTGCGCGAGCAGATCCGCGTGCGGGGCAGGGCGCTGCGCGTCGCGTTCGACCGCGCGCGCCTGGGCGAGCCAGCCGTGGAACTCGTGCGCCAGAGCCAGTTCGACGGCGGCGGTCAAGCGTTCCTCACGGTGCGTGCATTCGCGAGCCAGCTCGACGGTGGCCGTTTCCAGATCCCGCGCGGTTTGCCGCAGGGTCTTTTCCAGGTCCTGGACACGTTGCCGGGCGGCGTCGCGCTGTTCATGGGCTTGTGACACTTGGCGCTGGAGGCCCGCGAGCCGGTCCTCCGCCCCTTTCAGGCGGCGGTTTTCGGTCTGGAGGTCGCGCAGGCGGTATTCCAGCCGCTCCTTCTGGGCGAGCCACGCTTCGCGTGTCGGCGCGACGCCGTTGACTTCCGGCGCGCGCCCCAGCAGCATGTGGAGATCGCCGAAGAGGTCGCACAGGCGTGCCACGGCCGCTGCGGAGTCGAGGGCGAGAAAAGGGATGGGTTGCCGCAACCAGCCTTCGGCGCGCGTCCTCACTTCGTCGCGGTCGTCGAGCAGCAGTGCGACCAGCAGCACCGGGGCGCTCAGCAGCGCGGCGAGGGCGTGCCGGGCTTCGGTCAGCGCCTCGACTGCGATCAGGCTGGTGAGCGTGTGCGCGCGAGAACGCCGGGCGAGGGCACGCCGCAGCGCCGGTGAAACCTCGCCCGCGCCGCAGGCGATCTGCTGCAGGCGGGTTCGCAGGAGCGGGATGTTGCCGGCACGGAAACCGCCTTTTTGAAAGGCGGGCTCGGTGGCGACAAACGCGGCCAGATCAGCATCCGGTACAAGAGCGGTCAGGCGGATGAGTTCTTTTTCGCACGCGGGCGTAAGGGGTGTGGAGCAGAGGGCCATATCGGTTGCCTCACATCTTATGCGAGACCTCGTGCGGGCGCAACCCGATTGTGGGGCGGTGTTGGGCGGTATCGGGAAGCGGGGGGCTTTTACTGTGAATCTTTTGGCGAATCTTGTTGACAGGGAGGGTGACACGTGTCTAACTATAAACTGAAAAAGTGAGTCGGTGCTTCCCGTTGCTTGACATGATTGTGGCGCGAGAAAGGTAAAATGGAGACCCTATTGCCATTCGGCGTATGCGGGGATTCAGCGAATAAAAAAGCTGGATGAGGCGTGGATATGTCTATCAGTCGAGCCTCTTGTCGGAGGCTGTTTGCCGAGCTTCAGATCCGTGTCGAACCGGGTGGCCTCGCAACAGGATCACGCGCGTGATGGTTGCGGAGCGTCGTAGCGTGTCGTTCACAGAAGGGATGAAACGGTTGTTGGCGGCCTGAAGACAGGCGTGCCTGCCATTCGGTTCATCCCCAGGCAAAATTTGGACGAGAGGTTGAACATGAAACGTTCGTTGATCATCCTTGCGGCTGCGGCGGTGTTGGGCTCGCCGGCGGCACGTGCGCAAAGCAGGACACAGACGGTTCCCCTGTCAAAAGGGTGGAATGCCGTGTGGTTGGAGGTGGATCCGGATGTGGCCGAGCCGACGGCCTTTTTCGCAAGCACGCCCATCGACATGGTGGCCGCGTACACGCTGCCGGCTTCCGAGGCGCAATTTGCGACGCGTACGGAGGTGAACGTGCACACGCTGGCCGGATGGACGGTCTGGTTCGCGCCGCATCGCGCGGATGCCCCGCTGTCGCGTCTGGCGCGGCTTTCCGGGAACAAAGGGTATCTCATGCATGCCGGTGAACCGGTCACACTGGAGATTCCGGGAACAGTCCGGTTGAGCGCACCGCGCTGGATGCCGGATTGCTACAATCTGGTCGGGTTCACGGTGGAGGCACCGGGCGGGCCGACCTTTCGGCAGTTCTTCCAAGGATCACCGGCGCACGCGCAGAGCAAGATTTACCGGCTCGTCAACGGCACGTGGCGTCAGGTGCTTGCGCCGGATTCGGAAACGCTGCGGCCGGGGGAAGCGTTCTGGATCTACTGCAAGGGTGCCTCGGACTACCCCGGGCCGTTGCAGGTCACGACAGCGTCGAAAATGGCGGTCTATCTGTCGGGCACGACGCCGTGCCGGCTGATGTTTCTGAACCGGGCTACGCACCCGCTGTCATTCACGCTGGAGCAGGTGACGGCCGGCAACAGCGATGTGCCGATGTCGGCCCGGATTTCCGTATTCAGCGATCGCGTGGTCGGACAGGCCGGGACGGCGGCGGTCGATTTTCCGGCGGGTGCGTGGTCGCAGGCGTTCCCGGTGTACGAGGCGGGGGCGGGCGTGACGCTGCCGCTGTCGCTGCGGCCGGGCGGTTTGGCCGCAGGCACATACCACTCATTGTTGAAAGTCACCACGGATATCGGCTCTGTGACGTATGTGCCGGTCACGGCGGTGAACGAGTGAAAGCCAGACATGGAGGGGAGGGCCGCGCATGAACACGAAAAGATGTTGCCGGACAACGAGGTTGCGGATGGCGCTGTACGGTGCTGTGGGCCCGCTCTGCCTGCTGGCGGTATTCTGCGGGGCGTTGGCGGACGGCGTCACGCCTTATGCCGGGCTGTGGGTGGGCACCGTGGCGTTGGGGCGTGTGAATGAGGTGACAATCGCCAAAGATGAGAACAATGTGGATGTGGCGCCGGATCCGGCTGTCCCGACTGTCACGGCCGACCGCGCCGACATCCTGCTCATCCTGCATGTCAACGGTGCCGGTCAGGCGAGCCTGCTCAAGGACGTCGCGGTCATGAACAGAAACGTGTCCGGCCTGCCGGGCGCGAGCGTGGCCGATGCCGCGGCGGCGCGCTCGGACGAGAGTTCGCTTTCGCTGGTGACGGACCCCGGTCTATACGCCGAGTTTCCGGCCCAGAAGGCCATTCATCTGTCGAGCGTGGTCTTTGATTTTGGCGACGCGCAGGCGACGGCAGCCGTCGACGCGCTGGTCGCCGGTGTGGTGGCGTAGGCGGTCGCGTACGTGCAGGGGGTGACGCCCGGCCAGATCGACACCGCAGCCGAGCGCAATGCGTTGGTCAATGCGCAAGGTCCGGTGATCGCGGCGGATCAGGCGGGCAGCGTGGGCGCAGCCGATGTGGCGGCCGGTTTCAGCGCGTTTCTGAACACCTTCACGCCGTCGATCGTGCAGGCGGTGGCCTCGGCGCCGGACGGGCCCGACGCCCAGCAGATGACGGCGGCGGCGCAGGCGTTGCGCGACGCGTCATTCTACGGGGACACGCGCGCGCTGGAAATGGTTGAGGCCGTGAAGGCGGCCGGTGCCGTCGCGGCGCTCAATGTCGCGGCACGCTTCGCCGACACGGCGAACCTGTATCAACGGTATGTGTGCGGCAAGCTCTTTGGCGATACTGTTTGGGCGGCGGCGGCGTGTGTCGCGACGAATGCGGCGCTGACGGTTCCGGACCTGAAGGGCGGCGTCGCCAGTGCGGCCGCCAGCGAGGCGCTGCGCATTCAGGCGCTGTCCTCGCCCTACACCGACACGTGCGCTATGGACGCGCTGGATGCGGTGCTGGCGGCCGTGATCGAGGCCGCGCAAGCGGCGTCCGGCCAGACGCAGGCGGATCGCGAGCGCCTGGCGGCCGAGGCCGGCAAGGCCGCACTCGCGCAGCGCGTGGCGCGCTATCCGTTGCCGCTGACCGCGCCGACCCGCGATTACACCGCTTTTGTGACCTCGGTGCCGTTTGCCGGAGCGCCGCTGGTTGCGGCGCGCGCCGCTCTGGCGGCCGGCTTGCTGGAGAAGGCCGACAATCCGTTGACGTGGCCGGCGCGCGTGCCGGCCGTGGCGCGCGATGCGGCCGTGAATGCCTTGCAGGCAGTCTATGCTGCGGCCGCGCTCGCGGTACGGCACGACGTGCCGTTGGCGGGCACATTCGGGCCGGGGTCCGGCGATCCCCGTTATACGGCGGAGGTGCAGCCGCCGGAGCTGCTCGGGCCGGCCGGGCTGGCCGGCACGATCCGGCTGCCTGCCAACCATCCGACCCATCCGTTCCGGCACAGGCGTCATCCGGATCACAGCACCGGGATTGATCTCACGCGCCTGATCCGGATCGACTTCGATGGGGAAACGGCGACC
The DNA here is from genome assembly GCA_002071025.1 of Verrucomicrobia bacterium ADurb.Bin070. Taxonomy (GTDB): domain Bacteria; phylum Verrucomicrobiota; class Kiritimatiellia; order RFP12; family UBA1067; genus DUPH01. The sequence goes on from MWEJ01000010.1 coordinate 23,396, forward strand.
AACGGTGTCATGCCGGTGGCCTACGGCGTGGCGAGCGTGACGGGTGTCTACCGCGAGGAGATTTTCGGACTGCACAAACCGCTGGGGGCCAACAAGGACATCGGACTCAAGGCTGAGGGGCGGTTCCAACTCAACAGGGTCAGCCGCATCGACACGCTGAACGCGCAGTGACGGGAGAACGGCCATGAAAGCAAAGCGAATCAGAGAGAGGGGCTTGACGGCGGTTGCCGGGATGCTTTCGGTCCTGCCGCTGACCGGCGTGCTGGCGGCGACGACGCCTATTCCGTTTACGCTGACGGTCACGCCGAAGACTGGCGGGGTCACGCAGTTTTCGTTCTTGAACGAATCGACGGAACCGATCATCGGCATTTTGGTAGAAAAAGATACGGCGGCCGGGTCGGTCAAGTTCCTGAAGTTGAAGGATGACTGCCTGAGCAGCGGCATTGTGGAAACACCGAGCTACAACTCCTCCAACGACGTATACGGGGCGGTGCGCGAGGTGTATCGGGGTATTCCGACTTATGCGTCGGCCACGGTCATCAACAGCGCGCTGCTGGTCGCCGCGACCAATACGTTCCCCAACGGTCAGGCTACCAACCTGTTGGGCGATGTCACGTCACGTTCACAGATCAAAACCGGCTCTTTCCAAACGCCGCGCAATTCGATCAATGATTTCTGCGTCCAGCGGCTTCACGCCTACGTCAGCATTCCCGCCGATGGGACCTACCGTTTCAAGATGACCTCAGATGACAACGGCGTCCTGACGTATGAAAAGACGGTGTCGTCCACCAGCAGTCCGCACGCGCTTCCTGTTCCGCGGTTGACGTGCAGTTGGCCGCATCTGTCCTGGATCGGGCTGCCGATTTTCAATACGTATTACACCTACTGGAGCTGGGATCATTTCAGTTATAGCGACAGCACCAATTATTTCACGAAAGGCGATGTGGTGTATGTCGCTGCCTACGCCATTGATACGGGAGGGGGCGACCACATCCGGATCGGTTGGTCCTACACGCCGGCGGATGATCCCACGGTGGTCGTCGATGAGGTCATTCCGCTCGCCTATCTTTCAACGCAGGGCGCGAATGGTTGGCCGGATCTGATCCGAACGCTGATCGATCCCACGGCCATCGCCGCAGAACCCTCGCATACCATCCGGATCAAGGAGATCGGCACCTTGGGATGGGGACATGAGTATATGTTCACGGCATATTTCGAAAACACGCTGACAAAGGCGACAACCGAGCTGTGGAATCTGCCGTCGACCCGGACACCCACCAAAGTGACCGCCATGGGGGCGTACGGCAATCAGGGGACCCTGATCTTGGGGAGCACGGCTTCCACCGAGTTGGACAAACAATACGTGTTCAAAACCGACGACCGGCCGTTGAAGTTGAACGTGCAGTCGGTCGATGAGTCCGGCAACATCATGACGAGCCTGAACCGGTTCACGGTGGAGGTCCGGGATCCGACAATGTCTGACGGTTTGCTGGTCTCGGTCACCAATCCGGTGTCCGGCACGTTCAGTCATCCCTACCTGCGCAGAGGCATGCAAGTCCGGGTGACCGTACCCCAAGCGATTTATTTTGACCGTGCCGGCGCATTCATGTACGCATCCGGTGGGGACGGCGCCACGCAAACCAATGCGTACGAACGCTACGGGGCGGCGGGCCTCAGTATCAACAATTCGGCGCCGACCGGCGACGCCACCGAATATGAGGCGGAGCTTCAGCAGGATCTGACCGTCAAGATTCGCTGGAACCATCAATACGCGCTGCGGGTCAAACAGGATTTCACGAAGACCGGCAGCCGCTTGCTGACCGAGCAGGGCACGCACTGGGCGGGGCCGCTGACCTCGGGGGCGTCGGGCAGTCCCACGCATGATGCCATGGCGTTACATTGGATCGACGCAGGCGTGGATGTGGTGGACCAGATAGACGGGCAGATTCTGGACACATCGCACGCCGGCATGAACCTCGACGTGCGGTTTGTGCCGTTTGGCTACATTGCCGAGGGTAGTGCACTGGGGTTGCACTGGTCGCCGAACAGCACGGCCATCCGTACAAACCGGTTCGAGGTGGGGCAGGCGCCTGCCGCTCGCCAGCAGGTCAGCGCGTTTACGATGCGTTCGTGGGCCACCTTGACCTATCGCTGGAAACTGCAGTACGGCGTGCGGGTGAGCAGCCTGCTCAGCACGGGTGGCGGTAACTTGGCGCGCGTGTACGACAGCGCAGGGCTTGTCGGCGCGTTGGACGGCGTCTACTGGTTTGATGAAGGCACGCCGGTCAACGTGCTGGCGCGAGCTAACATCGGCACTGAAACCTCGCAGGCGCTGACCGGCTGGACACTGGGCGACGGCTATTACTTCAGTCTGTCGGGCGGTACGATCGACACCGGCAGCGGTGCGCTGTCTGGCACGACCGCCATTCCCGTCGTGGACGGCAGCCCGGTGGCCCGGTGGCTCAAAGAGGTCATCCTGCCTGACAGTCCGCGTCTGCGCGGCATGGAGATCCCCTCGCTGGACCGGCCTGTGTATGTGTCATGGCAGTTCGGCGATCAGGTGTTCACAGATCCCTCGGTGCCGATCGGCGAGTCAGTGTTCCAGGGGATGATAACGGCGCTGCCCGCTTCGGTGCAGCTCGCCATCCAGGCCAAAGAACCGGATTCCGTGTCTGATCCTACCGCCACGGTGTGGGACTCGAACGCGGCGTGCCTCTACCCGGTTAAGCCGGGCGACTACACGGCGACGTGGAGCGCGGACGGCGTCACCGCGACCGTGCGGTTCAAGGCGGAGTGGCCGGCGTTGCCGCATTACCGCCACATCGCCGGCGCTCCGGCTGTCGAACTGACTCCGGATGTGAACGGAACATTCATCTTCAAACGGCTGGCGCACACTGAGAATGCGGCGACCATCATGCAGACCAGCCAGTTCACGGCGGACGCGGCCGGCCGGTCTGTTCTGCAATTCGCTGAGGTCAAAAAGATCGGGCGCGGCGAACCCAAAGAGTATGTCAGGGTCCGCGTCGCGCAAACGGTCAACCTGTCAGACAGCCTCGCGGTCAACGGCAGCAGAACCGCAGTGATCGGGCGTGCCGTCCGCGATCCTCTGGATCTCGCCAACCTGGGCACGGGCCACCTGGTGTATCAGTCTGGCGTTCGGTACAATGCGAGCATCTATGACGGGAGCCGGTTGAGCGGCATCCGGAGCGCCGACGTCTATGACCTCATTAAACTGCGGTCGCTGACCGCTGAAAAAGTCGTGATCAATCCCGGAGCCTTGCCGGGCCCCGTCATCCCTGTGAACGCCCATCCGAACGTGCCGGACGCGAACCGCATCACGGTGGTGTGGTATAATGACCCGGCGCGCAACGACGGCATCCTGTGGCCTTACGCGGCGCGTAAGTATGCGGCGCGTTGGCCGCAAAACCCGGACGAAGGGCTCGGCCGGATTGTGATTGCCAGCGAGTACGGCAACGAGAGCGTGGATGCTTCCGGAGCCGATCAGGTGATCGCCGCCGCGACCAACGGCGCTCCCGCGGCCACCACCTATGTGCCGTCGCGGTTCAGCGACCTCAAGGTCTATGCGCAGAATAACCCGGCGCTGCCCGGTTACAATCCCAACGAAGAGCATGCGTTGATCGCGCCATCGCTCCGTTACGCCGATGTCTCGCCGCGCCCCCAAGCGGTTTACGCGTTGCGCAACAACGACCTCAACAACCTGAACCAGCAGTACACATCTGACGCCTACGTGCTTGTGCAATTCTTTGACACGCTGCTGCACGAGTACGGCATGCGCGTCTACACGGTGCAAAAAGAGGACGCTGCGCGCGGTTACCGGTTTGCAGCGCCCGCCCTGATCGCTATCACCGGCAAGGACCGCGAGCCGACCGTGACGGTCCCCGCGAGCGGCGCCGACCTGACTGCAGAGCCCAGCAAGCGGATCGAGGCGGGCGAGCCCGTGATTCCGTTCTATCCGCTTGGCGTGGTGGAGGGTGCCGTGCCCAGTCCCGAGTCGTTCGGGCAGAACATCAAGGGGCAGCGCACCTTCTGGAAAGATCACAAATCGACGCGCTGGGCGGTTTCTGGCGGCACGAACGCCTGGTTCACAGTGTCGGCCTTCTATCCACTGCAAGGCGATTTCTGGTGGCCTTCGGCGAATGCGGCCGTGCTGAAAGTCGGCGACCGTCTCCCGTTCCTGCCGGCCGCCGTGACGCTGTCGGAGCCTGCGCGCGACCTGCCGGTTAAAATCCTCTATAAGGGTGATTGGCCGCGTCTCGCGCCGATTCTTAAAGCCGGCGAGACGCTGACGTATTCCGGCGGCGAATATCGGGCGGACAACCCCACGATGGTCGTGGATGGCGAGACCGTGCAGACGCCGGGCCTGCCGGCCGTGACGGCCTTTGCGGTCACCGAAGTGATCTTCGACGCCATGAATCCCGAGGGGCGCAGCGACATGCTGACGAACCGCTGGACCGTGCGCGCCGCCCAGGTGCTTGAAACGCGGCGCGTGGCGCTGCCCAACCTTTCCTTCCCGGATGAGTTACGCCCTGCGGCCGGTAAATCCCGCGAGTATAAGGGGCGTTACGCATTTAAGGATCTGCCCGCCTCGCTGCAGAAACGCGTGGGTTATGATCCGGTCGCCGGCGTCTTGGAGATCAAGGGTTTCCTGAACGAAAAGAGCAATACGGACGCCACATTGACCGCTTCCCCCGGAGCGGTCTATGTGCTGGAGCCCGACATTCTGACTCTGCCGGAAAAACAGGAGCTGCTCGGCCTTTCCGAGAATGCGGCGTGGCGCGCGGCGGTTGAGGCCTTGTACCTGTTGACGCGCAATCCCAACGGCCTGGATGCCGGACTTTACGGTGCAGGGGCCTACGCGGTGGGCTTGCAGCCCAGGGTCGCGCGCGACGCGTTCGGGATCGCGTCCAACCGGCTCGAGAACGGGGTGACGGTGCCGATCACAGATCCCTGTGTCGCAGAAAACGCCCGCAACCTGGGCGTCGGCAGCGCGCTGGTCCCGAATGGCGCCTTCCTCGATCCGGCCGTGACGGACTATCCGGAGATCAGTTGGGTGACGGTCGCGGAGAACAACGATCCTTCCATGGGCGGTTCCCCGGTGACCCTGCACGTCATCAAAGTCGACCGGCGCGCGCGCTACCGCGGCGCGATCAAGACAGTGTTTTCGGACAACGTCTTCGATGAAAATGTCGTGCTGCGTCATACCGGCGACTTCGGCGCGAATGCCGACGATCTGGTGTATGAGTGGTGGTATCGTCCGGACGACGGCGCGCTCAATGTGCCGCCTCCCTTCAAAGCGGACCCGCAGTCTGCGGGCGATTGGAAGCTGTTCCCCGATCTCTCCGGCAAGAACGGTGCCGGACGCACGGAGATCCTGCTCAAAGGCGACCCCAATGCCCCGGAGGCGCTGCTGGCGGATTCGTGGTGGTTTGTGCGGTATCGGCATAAGCGCGACACCGTCCAAGGCAGCGACTGGGCGGTCATGCAGCCTGATAACTCGCAGTCGGTCAATTACGAGTGGGCGGGTGCCGGCAACAGCGATCCCTTCCATGATTATGACCAGAACGGCATTTCGGATTACAAGGCGCAGCTTTCCATGGGATGGATCAAGAGGGTGCTGGACGCGGTCAACCCCTACGAGGCGCGCATCACCGATTTCTCGGGTGAGGCCCCGACAACCGTCTCTTCGATGCTCCAACAACTCGGCCCGCGCTATGAGGGCGCCGTCGCGCTCAATCCGGATAAGAACGTGATCGAAAACGTCGGCCTGATCGAACTCTATCAAACGATCCTCAACCGGGCGTCGGACTTGAGCATCAACCTGTCGACGCCGGTTTCGACCCCGGCGATCGCCAACGCCCTGCAGCTCGCCTCGACGCGGTTGTCGGACTTCTACACGCTGCTCGGTAATGAGGCCTACGTCGACGCCAAGGACCCCACGATCGGATACGGGTCGTCATCGGCGGAGTATGGCGCTGCCGCGCCGGCCGTCTTCGCCTTCCAAAACCAGACCGCTTCGCTGCTGGAAGAGGAACTGGATCTTCTGCGCGGGCAGGATGACAACATGGTGCGTCCGGTCTACAACCGGCTCTTCTGGAACTTCACCAAGGGTGAGGGTGAGGCGGCCTACGCCATGAACTATGCCATCAGCGACATCACCAAGGACGGATTCATCAACGAAGATGACGCGATGGCCCTTTATCCGCAAGGTCATGGCGATGCGTGGGGCCACTATCTCACCGCCCTGACCCAGCAGTACAATCTTCTGCGCCATCCCTTCTTCAACTGGGTCTCGCGCGCCGAGTTCTATGCGCTCAACGATGTCGTCATGAAAGTGGATTTTCTTGATGAACGCAAGTTCGCGCAGATCGCCGCGCAGAAAGCGAAGGCCGGCTCTGAGATCGTGAGCAACACCTATCGTCAGCATTACGTCGAGGATGAGACGGCGCAGTGGCAGGGCTACACCGACGTCAATCGCGACCGCGCTTGGGGCGTTCAGGATTGGGCGCGCCGCGCCGGACAAGGGGCGTACTTCGATTGGATCACGGCCAATGCCCTGCTGCCCGCCGAGCATCCCAATGAAACTCTCACGGGCATTCAGAAAGTCGACCGTCGGGAGAATGTCGACATCGCGGTCGTTTCCGCCCATCTCAACCAGATCCAGACAACCTTGAATAATGCGAACAACGGCCTGACCCCGTTGGGGGTGTCCGCGAAAGCCGTGCCGTTCGACATCAATCCCTACAGTTGGGATGACGGCGTATTCGGGCGTACGCATTTCGAACAGATCTTTGACCGCGCGCTCAAAGCTTTGGGAAATGCCAAAACGGCGTGGGACACGGCCAATGCCGCGCAAAACAGGCTCCGCGCCATCGCCGTGACCGAGCAGGATTTCCGCAACGACGTCTATCAGCAGGATATCGCGTACCGCAATCAGCTTGTCGAGATCTTTGGGCGCCCCTATCCCGGGACGGTCGGCGCCGGTAAATTCTACCCGGACGGCTATCTGGGGCCGGATCTGGTGTTTTACATGTACGTGGGCGCGAATAGCACCGCGTACAGCGCGTTCCCGAAACCGTCCGCGTCGGCCGTGCAGTTCGACAGCGACGGGTCGCTGGCCGGCGGCACTCTGAAGGATGTCCTCGACCGCTCCGAATTGCTGAAAGGCACGGAAAGTTACCGCGTGAATGCGAGTGACCTGCTGAACAGCGTCTCGTCGCTGTTCGGCGACCTGGCGAACACCACCGGTAATGCCGCGCTGGCCAAGGCGGCGGACGGCCTGTATGACCGATCGGCCGCCGATTTCAGCGGCACCAACAATCCGCTTGCGGACCTTGATTTCGAGCTTCCCGCGACGGCCAGCATGTACTCGCTTCAGGCACCGGAGGCGTGGGGCGAGCGTCCGGCGGTCGGCGAGCTTCAGTCGGTTATCGCGGAGATGCTCCAGGAGCAAATCGTGATCTGCCAGACGCTGGGCAAATACAAGGACCTTTGGCTCGACCTTTACCGCGCCATTGACCTGATGACGCTCCAATACGCGACCAAGGAGAGTACAGCCAAGCGAACCCAAGACTGGTTGATTTCTAAGTCGGTCATCAAGACCGTGCTGAGCGCCGCGCAAACTTTGTTTGAAATCGTGGAGGAAACCGGCGAAACGGTGACCCGGACTGCACAAGGCGTGATTGTCGGTATTCCGTCCACGACGCCTACGGTGGGGTTGGCGAATTCGCTCGGCGACGCATTGGCCCCCGTCAAAGCGGCCTCGCTCTCCTTGGCGTATGCGGTTGAGTCCGGCATGGGCTGGGCCGGCGTGACCGCGAAGATCATTGAGTTCGTCAATGAAGCCGCGCTTGAAATCGCGCAAGACACGGTCGAGATGTACAATGCCGACGACGAGCGAAAGGCCGCATACGCCGACCTGATCGCGGGTGTCGATGACGCGCTGGACGACGAGCCCGACCTGCGCGCCGACATCTTCGCCCACGCGGAGCAGTTGCGGTCGCTGGCCGAAAAGTACCGCACCCTTATCGCCAAGGGGGCCCTGCTGATGGATGAGCGTGAGGCCTTCAACAAGCGGGTCGCCGCCCTGGTGCAGCAGAATCGCTATCAGGATATGACCTTCCGCGTCCAGCGCAATCACGCCCTGCAGAATTACAACCGGCTGTTTGACATCGCCGCACGCTATGTCTATCTCGCCGCCAAGGCCTACGACTATGAGACGAGCCTGCTCCCGGATGACCCGGGGTCGCCGTCCGCGTTTTACAGCCAGATCAATCAAGCCCGCACCCTCGGTCTGATCGACGACGCGGGTGCGCCCCATCTCGGCGACGGACTGGCTGGTGTTTTGGCGCATCTGGAGATGAATTACAGTGCGCTTGAGAACCAGCTCGGGCTGACCAATCCGCAGCTCGAGACCGGCAAGCTCTCGCTG